>JAYTFV010000280.1:0-16838 GCA_043734065.1 Planctomycetota bacterium | reverse complement strand
CGGACCTGGGGGTCCAGGCGACGAGGGCGCACACCGAATCGTGGATTGCCGTTTCGACCGCGAGTGACATCCTCCACGGAGAAGCCGGAATGGAATCCGATGTTCTGTTGCGTATCGATGGTCTGAAGACCTACTTCCACGGCGGTTCCGGGGTGGTGAAGGCGGTTGATGATCTGACGCTGACCCTCAAGAAGGGGCACACGATTGGCGTCGTCGGCGAGTCGGGATCGGGGAAGTCAGTGACCTCGCTGAGCATCCTGCGACTGTTGCCACCCGCCTCGGCGGAGATTGTGGGCGGCTCGATTTCCTATCTCGGTCGCGACTTGGTAAAGCTCCCCGAACGCGAGATGCGCCAGCTGCGGGGCCGCGAGATCAGCATGATCTTCCAGGAGCCGGGCACCTCGTTGAACCCGGTCTTCACGGTCGGCGAGCAGGTGATCGAGGTCATCCGTCTGCACATGAAAGTGTCGCATGGGGTCGCCACGCAACGCACCCTGGAACTCTTTCGCGAGGTCGGCATCCCCGATCCCGAGTCCCGCCTGCACAGCTACCCTCACGAGATGTCGGGCGGGCAGAAGCAGCGGGTGATGATCGCGATGGCACTGGCCTGTAACCCGGAATTGCTGATCGCCGATGAGCCGACGACCGCCCTCGACGTGACCATCCAGCGGCAGATTCTGGACCTGCTGGCCAAGCTGCAGGCCGAGCGGGGGATGTCGATCCTGTTCATCTCGCACGACCTCGGTGTGATCGCCGAGATCGCCGACGAAGTGGCGGTGATGTATCGCGGCAAGCTCGTCGAGTACGGGCCAGTCGAGAAGATTTTCCTCTCGCCGCAGCACCCCTATACGAAGGGGTTGCTCGCCTGCCGTCCACGACTCGACACGCCGTACCGGCATCTGCCGACCGTGGGTGACTTCATGGATGTGGCCGGTGACACGGAGACCGGCTGGACGCTGACCGAGAAGACGGTCGACCCGGCGAAGTTCCGCGAGCTGACATCCGTGGGACGCGGGCGGCTGTATCACCCGCAGGTGAAGATCACCGGCGAGGCGGCGCGCGGGCTGCCGCAGGATGCTCAAGTGGTCGCGCCGGACCAGAAGCCGATCCTGGTGGTCGAGAACCTGGAGGTGTACTTCCCGATCAAGCGCGGACTCTTCCGCCGCACCGTGGGTCACATCAAGGCGGTCGATGGGATTTCGTTCGAGGTCTATCCTCGCCAAACGCTGGGACTGGTCGGAGAATCGGGTTGCGGCAAGACCACGACCGGGCGGGCACTGGTTCAGATGGTGCGACCGACTGGGGGAACCGTCCACTATGCCGGGGAGGACATCACACAACTCCGGGGCCAGCGGCTGCACGACTTTCGCGGTAAGGTGCAGTACATCTTCCAAGACCCCTACAGCTCTCTGAACCCGCGCCTGACCGTCTCGGCGATGCTGACCGACGTGATGCAGGCTCACCACCGCGGCACCAGTCGCCGCGACCGCCGCGACAAGGCCGCAGCTCTGCTGAGCGAGGTCGGCCTGGATGCCGTGCATCTCGACCGTTACCCGCACGAGTTCTCGGGTGGCCAGCGGCAGCGGGTGTCCATCGCCCGCGCCCTGGCTGCGGAGCCGGAGTTCATCATCTGCGACGAGTCGGTCTCCGCGCTGGATGTTTCGGTGCAGGCCCAGGTCTTGAACCTGCTCAAAGACCTGCAAGAGAAGCACGGGCTGACCTACATCTTCATCAGCCACGACCTGAGCGTGGTGAAGTTCATGTCCGACATGATGGCGGTGATGAACGC
This sequence comes from Planctomycetota bacterium, assembly GCA_043734065.1. GTDB lineage: Bacteria > Planctomycetota > Planctomycetia > Planctomycetales > Planctomycetaceae > TH-plancto1. Next base: position 15,049 of record JAYTFV010000280.1, on the reverse strand, counting down.
CGGTGAGATCGTCGAGTTCGGGCCGTCGGACCTGATCTACTCTGACCCGCAGAACGAGTACACCCGCAAGCTGATCGCCTCGATCCCGGATGCGTCGATTGAGACGCTGCGGAAGCGGATCGGGGAGCGGTCGGAGCAGCGGCGGATTCGACGCGAATGGACGTAGAGTGGGTATTTCAGCAATCTTCGTCCGAGAACAGTTAAAACCGGACGATCTCTGCGGTGAAGATCACGACACGATCGACACACTCCCGATCCATCCCATGACCGAACTCGTCCCCGATTCCCGACCGTACACTGTCGAAGTCTTCTTCGATGGCGGCTGCCCGTTGTGCGTTCGCGAGATCAACATGCTCCGCCGCTGGGATCGCCGAAACCAGATTCGCTTTACCGATATCGACGCAGCGGACTTCACAGCAGAACCATACGGGAAGACCTACGAAGACCTCATGGCCCGCATTCAGGGCCGACTTCCGGATGGCTCCTGGATCGAAGGGGTCGAGGTCTTCCGGCGGCTCTATTCCGCTGTGGGACTCTGGCCGGTCGTGTGGGTGACTCGGCTGCCAGGGATCTCGCAGTTGATGAACTGGGGTTACACGCTGTTTGCGAGAAACCGTCTGCGGTTCACGGGGCGGTGTTTGGGGAAGACGTGTGCGATTCCCCGACGGTAGTTCAGTGATCAACAACTGGTCGGCATTGACCCACCCGACACATCCAACACGCGGAGATAGCGGCGCACGGTCTCCGGCAGACCGAACTCGAGGGCTTCGGCGATCAGGGCGTGGCCGATCGAGACTTCGTCGATGTGGGGGACGTGGCGGATCAGCACCGGCAGGTTGTCGAGGCTCAGGTCGTGGCCGGCGTTGACGCCCAGGCCCGCATGTCCGGCGGCCTCGGCGGTTTGGCGGTAGCTGTCGAGGGTCGGGCCGAGCGGGCCGTGTTCGAAGGCTTCGGCGAACGGAGCAGTGTAGAGTTCGATGCGGTCGGCACCGAGGACGCGGGCCTGTGAAACGGACTCCGGGTGCGGGTCGAGGAATAGGCTCACGCGGCAGCCGTAGCTCTTCAGCTGGGCGATCAGGGGGCCGAGCCGCTCGCCCTCCACATCGAGGTTCCAGCCGTGGTCGCTGGTCGATTGCTCCAGCGAGTCAGGGACCAGCGTGGCTTGCGCGGGCCGGGTGCGTTCGCAGTGGTGGAGGAACTCATCGAAGAACGGGTTGCCCTCGATGTTGTATTCCGCGTCGGGGAACTCGCGCAGTAGCTCGGCGATCTCGTCGACATCGGCGGGCCGGATGTGCCGCTGATCGGGACGCGGGTGGACCGTGATCCCCTGCGCCCCGGCTTGCAGACACAACCGCGCAGCCCGCAGCGGACTGGGAATCCCGATGTTTCGGGTGTTCCGCAGCGTGGCGATTTTGTTGACGTTGACGCTGAGCTTGGTCATGGGGGTGTCACGTGGGATAGGCTTCCAGCCTGTCATTTGAGTCTGTCAGGATGAACGAACAGGGAGCGGTTCTGAGAGGATGTTCGAGGAGGATTTCTGGAACACTAATCTTCGCTGATAACCACTAATTCCGATCAGAGATGCCCTCTGGATTAGTGTTAATCAGTGAAGATTAGTGTTCCAAACTCTGGGTCATGGAAGGCATTGTGCAGATCTGAATCAGAGGACGACAGGCTGGAAGCCTATCCCACGGGTCAGTTCCTCCCCCAGAGGGCTTCGGCGATCCAGTCGAGATCCTCCATCATCTCCTTCTGCGACTCGCGCTTCACAGCCGCCCCGGCATTGTTGAGGGCATTCACCACGAGCAGACGCAACACGCTCGCCAGGGGGACGCCGGTCTTCTGCGACAGCGCTCGCCCCACCAGCCGGTGTTCACGGTTGAGCAGGATCTCGTGCCGCCCGGTGTCAGTGGCGTCGAAGTGATTGTCGATCAGCCGCTGGAACCCCGACGGCACCACGCCGGTCTTGCGGAGGTCTTCGAACGTCGCCTGCAGGTCGTGCTTCTCGTTGAGGAACGCCATCACCGGCTGGTCGGTCCGGAATGATGCGACCATGACCTTGGCATCACTCTGGCCGAGGAACTGCTGCCACTCCGGCGGCGCATCGACCATGTCGCGGATGCCGAGGATCAGCTCCGCAAAGCCATGCGAACCTGGGCTGGCGGTCCGCAAAGCGACTCGCTTGCCGGAGTCGGACTCGTCACTCAGCATCGCTCCGAGGAGTGACTCCTCGAAGCTGCGAATGGTGTGGACGCAGGGGAACTCGCTGCCCGCGAAGAGCGAACTCATCCAGCGTTCCTGCCGACGGTCCATGTTGTACCAGACGACGGTCTGGGCCTCGGTCTCGAAGAGCGGGTCGGCAGCGCATTTGGGCAACAATTCATCGAACGTCAGCGGGCCTTGCGAGGTCTGGAACCGGTAGCAAAAACGCAGCAGCTCGCGCAGCCGTCGGTCATGCAGCGCGGCCCCGGCCCAGGTGTAGCGGTGCCAGGCGAGGATCGATTGCATGGCAGCCGGGTCGCGGCGGGCGAGCTGTTCGAAGTGTTCGTAGAGCCGTTCTTCGAGATGGGCCCGGACCGACTCGAAGGCGAAGTTGCGGACGAGGTCTTCGCGGCTGGCGGTCGGCTCGCAGTTCGGGACTTCGAGGACGCCGCGCAGGAAGTGCGCCCAGGACGGGAGCAGGTCGCGGGTCTGCCGCGAGATGACCATGCGGCGGATTGTGGTCGTCACCACCGGGTCGCCCGCGAAGCCGGGCACACGCTGCGGGGTCACGTATAACGCCCCGACGGCCCCGACCTCGAGTTCGCCGCGAATCGGGATCACATCGAGCGGGGTCTCGTGGAAGTAGCCTTGGAGTTCGAGTTCGATGGCCTCGCGGTCGGGGGTCGGATCGAACCAGGCGACGTTAATCACATTCACGCGAGCGGGACCATCGTTGACGAATACCGGCACCGGGAGGAAGTCGGCGTACTCGCGGACCGACTCCTCGACGAGACCGGTCTGGGCCGCCCAGTTGCGGTACTGTGGCTTGAGTTGCAGCGTGACCGTCGTGCCGGTCTCCGCGCGATCGATCTCCGACAGTTCAATGTCGGTCCCTTCCCCGGCGGACCAGCGGACGCCGGTCGGGCAATCGGCCCGGCGGCTGTCGACGATGATCCGGTCGGCCAGCAGGAACGCACTGAACAGCCCGATGCCGAACTGGCCGATGAGTCCCTCGCCGGTCTCGCCGTGGTCGATGTCGGAGGAGGCGGGGTGGTGCCCCTTGAGCAGTCCGGTGACGCCGATCCCCAGCGTGCCGAGGTAACGTTCGGCCTCCTCGGCGCTGAGGCCGATCCCGTCGTCGGTGACTGTGAGCGTTCCGGCCTCTTCGCTCAGGCGGATGTCGATCCGCCCCTTGTAATCCAGATCCCGCTGCCGCCGCCGCATGACCGCATCGTGGGCGTTCTGGATCAGCTCGCGAATCGGGGCATCGCCGCGCGAGTAGAGCGACTTGCCCATGATCTGAATCACGCCGGCCACGTCCACTTGAAACGGAATTCTACGAGTCCAATGTGTCATGGGTGGGGGAGGGGCCTGTCGGGAGCGCTGGTTTCGAAGACGCTGCCTCGGTGGCGAGGAGAGCGTGAGATGATCCTAACAATCTGGAATCGAGTCCCAAAGGGTTAGGCTGAATTCCTGATGCCGCATGCTCCATCTATGCAGCCCATCTGTCCTGACTTAGAATGATCGAATCGAAACGCGACCGGCGTGTCAATGCAGCAAGAGGCAACTTGATGGCCAAACTTTTGACCGAAGCCAATGGGTCATTGATCTCGATTCGCGATCCAGCAGAGCCTCTTCCAGTAAATCCCGCTGGGCGTTCTGCCGTTGGAATTGCAACCTACGAAGAACTTCTGAATCGTGACCCGAGGTGGGCTTTGAGTGAAGGCAGCCGACATTTCGATGAGAAGAGTCGCGTCTTCGATGCGCTGCATGGCATCGCGGGGCGTCTGAATGAGCTTGGGATTCCTTACGCTGTGGTGGGAGGTATGGCCCTCTTCCATCATGGCCTGCGTCGATTCACGGAGGATGTCGACATCCTCGTGACCAAGGACAGCCTGAAGGTGATTCACAAGAAACTGGCTGGGCTGGGCTATTTACCACCGCATGCCCAAAGTAAAAATCTGCGAGACACTCAGTTGTGCGTGCGAATTGAATTCTTGACTTCCGGCGAATTTCCCGGCGATGGAAAGCCGAAACCCGTCTCATTCCCAGAACCGGACAAAGTGAGCTTCGTTTCGGACGGGATCAGCTACATCAAACTTCCCACCCTTGTGGAACTCAAGCTGGCATCAGGGATGACGAGTCCAGGGCGTCTCAAGGATCTCTCCGATGTGATCGAGTTGATCAAGATTCTCAATCTTTCCAAGGACTACGCCGATCAACTGAATCCTTATGTGGCTGACAAGTATCGTGAACTCTGGGGAGAAGCTCGCAAACGATACGTCATGATCTGGCGTAACAAATGGTTGACCTCAGAGGCAAAATCAGTGGATGAAATGCTTGCCATCTACCGAGATACAGCGAACCATTTTGAACAGATGATTCAAGATGGTGTTGTGCTGGATGATAACGGTTCGGTGGGTGACGACTATGCTCAGTTGGTGACTACGGATCCGAAAATCGCCGAGAAGTATGGGTTCATCGAAGAGTCGGAGTACTGGGACGACGGTCACGATGGTGCCGATGTGCCGCCAGCGACTGAGCCCGAGGGCTGATGCCGCCCGGCTCGCATGCATTTGAGTCAGGGGCTTGGGAGTACACGCCAGGTTGGGCTCTCGCCATCACAAACTCGACCGCCATGAAAACACCGCTTCATCAGGCCACCCCTGGGGCCGGATCTCTGTTGATGGAAAGAGTGCATTGATGATTCCCAGCGGCGAAGTGGTCTACCGACTGGAGCCGAATCTCGGAGCGGAGGAGTTCATCTCGGTTCTGGTCCGGTCGACTCTCGGGGAGCGGCGACCGGTCGATGATCGGGCTCGCATCGAAGGCATGCTCCAACAGGCTGACTTGATCGTGACCGCTCGGCTCGACTGCCAGTTGGTCGGCGTCTCGCGAGCCCTGACTGACTTCCAGTTCTGTACTTACCTCTCCGACCTCGCGGTGGATGCGGCTCATCAGCGACAGGGGATCGGGAAACGCCTGATCGAGGAGACTCACCTCGCAGCCGGCAAGCACACGATGCTGATCCTGATCGCGGCCCCGAAGGCGGCCAGCTACTACCCGCAAATTGGCATGACACAGCATCCGTCCTGCTGGTTCATCCCGAGAGAAGCGTAGCTGCGTTCGCCAGAACGCGGGCGAACGCTCTGGGCGATCGCGGTTGCCGAAAGACTTCCGAAGTCTACTCCCGCGCTGGAAGCGAGTTCCTGTCTCCCGCGTTCTGGCGAACGCAGCGACGTCGGAGTCGCGAACGTCATAGCGGCTCGACCAGGGCCACGCGGACATCCATCACGTTCGTATGCGTCGGGCCGGTCATGAGGAGTCCGCCGGTCTGCTGGAAGAAGGGGTAGCTGTTGTGGTCGGCGAGGAACGATTGCGGGTCGAGGTGGAGTTGAGCGGCGCAGTGAGCGACAGCGGAGTTGGCAAAGGCCCCGGCGGCGTCGGTGGGGCCGTCCTCGCCGTCGGTGCCGCCGGAGAGGATGGTGATGCCAGTGGCGTGGGGCTCGATTAGACGGCAGAGAGCGGCGAGGGCGAGTTCCTGGTTGCGGCCGCCTTTCTGGGGGCCGGAACGCGGCTCCACATGGACGACCGGTTCACCTCCGCTGATCAGGCACAGCGGACGCTGGAGCGTCGGTTGGATTCGCAGACATTCCTCGGCGAGATCGCGTCCGACTGCTTTGGCTTCCCCGGCCTGGCCGATTCCGAGGACGCGCACATCGAGGCCGAGTGAGCGGGCCTTCTGCTGGGCGGCGTCGACGGCGGTCTGGTTGTTGCCGATGATGGAGACCTGCCTCGAGAGTGTCGCCTTTCGCTCCGCGAAAGAGCGTCCTTTTTCGGAGAAAAAGGCGACAGTCGTAGCCGCTTGCTCACGTAACGCCGCCACCACGGAATCCGGAATCCCCTTGAATCCCGGTGCAAACCGTTCGAGCAGTTGCAGCGCCCGGTCCGGCTCGGGTGGAAAGTCGATCGTCGGTCCGCTGGCGATGACCTCCAGCGGGTCGCCGATCACGTCCGAGATCACCAGTGTCACCAGCCACTGCGCCCGGCAGGCCCGTGCCAGCCCGCCCCCTTTGATCCGCGACAACTGACGACGCACGCAGTTCAACTCATCGATCCCCGCTCCGGCGAGCGACATCTGACGGATCGTGGCCGCTTTGTCAGCGATCGAGACGCCCTCAATCGGAGCGGGCAGGAGGGCACTTCCGCCGCCCGAGATCAGCACGAGGCACAAGTCACCTTTTCCCAGCAACGACACCCGGCGGAGGATTTCTTCCGAGCCAGCGACCCCCGCGTCGGTCGGCTCGTTAAGTCCCGCGGGTCGCGCGGGATGCAGCGTGATCCACTGCAGTGGACGCACACAATCGGATGGAACGTTGACCCAACCGGAGAGCGGCTTCCCGAGTGAGGAGAGAACTCTCTCCGCCCCCAGAGCCATCCCGGCCCCGGCCTTGCCCGCTCCCACGACCTCGATTCGGAGGAGAGCGGCGAGTGGAATGTGTTGGCCTGCGATGACGAGTTGATCGCAGTCGACGCGGATCGCCAGCTCCACCAGATGAGCGGAATCGACCGCCCGCACGGCGGCGCGCCAGATGGCTTCGACGGTCTGACGGGATGTGGGCATGAAAGAAAACCTCCCCCGTTTAGCTGCGACGCGAAGTCTTCGAAGCGGAGCATGTGTGTTTTCGCGAGACCGAGTTGACTGGCACGAGAGCGGAACGGAATAAATTCCGTTCTGCCTCACGATTGTTTCCAGGCTCGCGGCAGGTACTTAGGCAAGTCGGAAGCGATCAGTCCCAGCGGGCTGAGTTCCTCGGCAGCGATATCACCGGCCAGGCCGTGCAGGTGGCAGCCGAGGCAGGCGGCGTCGAACGGGTTGGCCCCTTGCGCGAGGAGGGCGGTGAGGAGTCCCGTGAGGACATCGCCGGTGCCGCCGGTGGCCATGCCGGGGTTGCCGGTGCGGTTGATGAACAGACGGTGGCCATCGGTGACGATCGTTCCGGCCCCCTTGAGGACGAGGATCACACGGTGCCGCTGTGCGAACTCAACGGCCAGAGTCTCGCGGTTGGCCTGGACCTCACGAGTCGTCAGGCCGCTCAGCCGCGCGAACTCACCCGGATGAGGCGTCAGCACTCGGATCGACTTCGCCGACGCCAAAATCTCCAGCCTGTCGACCAGCTGATTCAAAGCGTCCGCATCAACGACGCACGGGACTTCAACTCCACGCACGATCTGAGCCACGACCTCGCGCAGGTCTTCGGACTGCCCCAGCCCCGGCCCGATCGCCACAGCGTCGGCATTCTGGCAGGCGGCCATGATCTCGGGGATCGACGGGACTGCCAATCGCCCGTGCGAATCTTCGGGCAGCGGGAGGGTCAGATAGGACGGCTCGATGGCGGCCACCGCGCTCCAAACTGACCTCGGACAGGCGAGGTACACCAACCCGGCCCCGCCTCGCAACGCTCCCAGCCCCGCCAGCGAGATGGCCCCGCTCATCCCGACGCTGCCGCCGATGAGGACGGCTCGGCCGTAACTCCCCTTGTGGGAGTCGATGGCTCGCGAAGGGAGCTGGGGGATGTCGGAGATACGGATCAGGGAGGTCATCAGTGGGGTCTTTGTAGCTGCGTTCGCCAGAACGCGGGCGAGTGGTGTCGACGTTCGCGGGTGACGACAGACTTCGGAAGTCTAACTCGGTGGATCTGGGCGTTCGCAGTGCCAACAGACTTCCGAAGTCTTCGCCGGGGTTCGATCGCGGGTTCCGGCAGCCCGCGATCTGGCGAACGCAGCTACGGGGAACTATCGCCCCCAAACTCCGTCGAACAACCGCAGCGAAACGGTCGCCGGGCGGTGGTCCTGAATCCGGTACACCCGCTCGCGTCGCAGCCGGGCCTCACGGAGGGTGGCCATGGCCCGTTCGGCCCGGATTAGCGGGGCGTAAAACGCGAACGAGAGGGTACGGGGTTGTGGGGCGGCAAGATCGGGGCGGTACACGTGAAGCTGGCTCATCCATGAGCTCCTGTTGTGAGGCGAAATCCGTTTCGTCCGAATCGGAGGGTGATTCCGATGACGGGGAGCAGAGTACCGAGGCCGAGACTGGAGACACAAGGATTTATCTGTACAGTTCGGCGATTTTGGCCGAATTGCAAGGGGGAGGAGTGATCAGTGATCAGTTTTCAGTCGTCAGGGGGGAGGAAGCGGTCAGCAGTTAGCTTTCAGCGGTCAGCCAGAGGGGTGGCCTTCTTTCGCTCAACCCTCCACCCTCAACCCTTCTCCCTCCACCTTCCCCTCTGGCCCTAGGCCCTAGTGCCCCGTCAAGTCTTGATTTTGGGGTTGGAGTCTGGCCCGCGCGGGAGGGCGAAGCTCCTGCTGAGCCGCGAGCCAGGGGACGCGTCAACTCGCAGTCGCGGCTCGGCAGGAGCCTCGCCCTCCCGAGGGAGGCTCTACCCCAAAATCAAGACTTGACAAGGCACTAGACCGGACCAGACTCGACGCGGCCAGGGATGAGTCGCAGTTGCCCCGCGACAGAGGGCGGACACGCACGCCAGAACACCCTCGTTCTGGCGATACGTGGTGATGAAGAAATGTCACAATTCCGACCGCATGAAGTCGAACAACTGATTGACCGGCGCTTATCAATCGATAGTATTTCAGATTCGAATGAGGTGTTCACCTCTTCTCCTTGATTCCTTTTCGGAGTTTCTCATGAATTCCCGCAGAAGACATCGTGCGTTCACGTTGATTGAGTTGTTGGTCGTGATTGCGATCATTGCGGTCCTGATCGCACTGTTGCTGCCCGCTGTGCAGCAGGCTCGCGAGGCGGCCCGCCGCTCCACGTGCAAGAATAACCTGAAGCAGCTCGCCCTGGCCCTGCACAACTACCACGAAGCCTTCGGGCAGTTTGCCCCGGGCTCCACATGGTTCGGCAGTGGTGGCCCCAGCGCAGCCGCCACCCCCGATCAATCGCAGCCCAGCGGCGATGGCGACGCCATGTTCACCAACAAGCAATACAACGCCAACTGGGTGATGATGTTGCTCCCCTACATCGAGCAGGGCCAGTTGTACAATTTGTACCAACCCAATCTGCCGTTGATTCTGACGGGCGGCACACCCACCACCTCGAACAACCAGGTGGTGAAAGCGAAGATTGCGGGGCTGCTCTGTCCTTCGGATAGCTTCAACGATGACCTCTTCATCCGGTCTCAAATGGGGAGCATCCCGATGGGACGTGGCAACTATGGTGCCAATATGGGACGCGAGCATTATGGAGATCGCTTTCAGCGCTGGTCGGTGATTTCCGTGCAGCGTCGGGGAGCGTTCGGGAATGGGGCCTCCGCACTGCTTCGCGACGTCCAGGATGGAACCTCCAACTCGGTGTTGCTGTGGGAACTCCGGGCCGGTCCCGTTCCGGACGATGCGCGCGGTGTCTGGGCGATGGGACGCCTGGGGGTCTCACTGATGGGGGGCTGTGACAACAACAATGGCTGTCCCGGCATCAACGATGGCTACAATGCCAACGGGGGACCCGATATCCATGGATGCACCGACAATGCTTTCACGCGAGGCGTCGGCATGGGGTGTTTCGTGAGTTCGGATGGCCAGGCGGCTCCCCAGAGCATGCACTCGGGTGGCGCTCATGCTGCCCTGTGCGACGGGTCGGTCCGGTTCGTGAGTCAATTCATCGACTTCAACATCCACCGGTCGATTAACAGCATCTCCGGGCGAGAGGTCGTCCCCGCCGTGTATTAAGTTGCGGCGGCTGGAATCTGCAACATCGTGAACGATTTCGTGAACCCAGGGGCCTCGATGAGGCCCCTGGGTTTCTTCATGGGGCGGAATGCGAGTCGCGAAGCGACATCGCCGACATGTGTTGTCCCACCTGCCCCGCTGGCGTACAGTGACGTGGTGTTCTGGACCACGCAGTTGCCTGCCTGCCCTCACCCCGAGCGACCGGATGTCCGATTTTCGCAATCTCCTGGGGATGTTTCTCCAGATCGTCGCACTGCTGTCACTGCCGGTGTTGATCCTCTGGCAGTTGGAGGTCGGGTTTGCCTTGCTGTGGATGCCGGGGCTGACGCTGCTGGGGGTCGGGATGTTTTTCATCGGTCACAAGTTGCGCGATCGCGTGCCGTGAGGAGTGTTCGCATGAGGCGTTCCCTCACGTGGGTGGTCTTGCTGATCGCTGCTGTGCTGACCGGGCCGCTGCGGTCGGCGGATGAAATCTCGGGTGAACTGGTGGGGCTGAATGTCTCGCTGGCAGCGGAGAAGCAACTGGTTGTGGCTGATCAACTGGTCGTGGCCGAGGAATGGGACTCCGCGCTCGACCTGCTCGACCGACTGCAGGTCGCGGGTGATGAGGTGCTGGTGAAGGTCGCGCCCGGTCGCTTCCTCGGACTCACCGTCGCCATCCAACTGCGACTCTGCCGCCTGCCCACCGCCGGTCTGGAGGTCTCCCAGAAACGTACCCACACGGTCGCGCTGACGCAGATGACTCCCGCCCGCCTCGCTCGCGATGAGGCGGCTCTGTGGCGGATCATCGACGATTCGAGCGCCAGCCCAGCAGCCCCCGAGGCCCTGCAGACCCTCGCCGCCTTGGCCGCCGCGCGAGGCGATTTCGAACTGGCCCTGCGGTTGTGGGGCCGACTCCAGGTCACGAGCGACCCGGCCCCCAGCCTCTTCCCCTCCCCGCTGTTCTCTCTCCCGGCCACTGACTTCCGCCAGTCGCGAATCGCACTGCTCAAGGCCATCGTCGCTCGACAGGCAGTCGGCGTTCCACTGACCTCGCAGGAGCTGACGGCCATTGGGGGCACGGAGGCGGCCTCCTGGAAGCTGGCGGGACAACCCCTGAGTGAATGGGTGCAGAGTCCGGCGCGGCGAACCGCATCGGCGACGACCCTGGGTTCTCTGCGGTGGACGGCGCGGGCCACCGCGAACTGCCCGCTGCCGAAATACCAGACTCCGCTGTCGGTGCAGGCGAGTCGCGGAGGACTGCTGCTGCTCAACAACGGGCAACAAGTGCGGGCCTTGAACTCCGATTCCGGGGAGCCGTTCTGGCCGAGCGGAGCACCCGGGGATGTCGGGGTGGTGTTCGATGATTCGATCGCCGCAGACAACACGTCGCGCGAGATGCCCTGTCGGATCGCCGGGGGAGTCAGCACCTCCGATCGTTACTTCGCAGTCCTCGGCGATGCTCCGCGCTTCAGACCGCGACCGGGGTTGGTGCCGCTGGCGGGATCGCTCGTGGCGCTCGACCTCGCTCAGGGCCAGGGGCGCGTGGAATGGCGGGTGGAATCGCGCGACTTGCCGGAGCCGGAGTGGCTGTTCCACGGCAGACCCTCGCTCTCTCCCGGAGCGTACCCGAGTGAGGATCTCGTGGTCGTCCCGCTCTGCCGCCCGGCTCCCCAAGTCGAATTGGGAGTCGCCGCCTTCTCGCAGGACGACGGGCATCTCGTGTGGTGGACTCGCATCGGCACGTGTGCCGCCGAACCGGGACAGCCGCTGCCCGAGACGCAGCTCGTCGCGAAAGCGGGGCTGGTCGTGGCCCGCACATTGACGGGGGTGGTGGTCGCTGTGGAGGCTCGGAGGGGCCAGATCCAGTGGGCCTCGACGACGATGGTCTCCTCGCCGCCAGCCCAACAAGGTTCACCGGCACCCCTCCTCGACGCCCGCGCGGGGATACTCGTCGTGGCCGACCCGATCCAGTCGCAGGTGGCCGGGTTCTCACTCGATAGCGGCCAGAGGCTGTGGCAGGTGCTGCTCCCTTTCCCGGTGCAAGGCGTGGTCTGCGCCCCCCACGGCAAAGTGCTGATCGCCGGGACTCGGCTGCGCGCGGTGTCGCTCATGCAGGGGACGCCGCTGTGGGAACACGGTTCGGATGATGTCGCCGCAGCGAGGACGGGGGGGCCGTTGGTCGAGGGGTCGACTGTGGTCTGGCCGACGCGCTCCGGAGTGTGGGGGTTGGACCTCGACCGGGGGTCGATCGAATTCCATCGCCCGTTGTCGGCGGGACCAGTGGCGGGACCGCTGCAACTGGTGCGAGTCGGTTCGCGGTGGTGTGTGTGCTTGCCAGACTCGGTGGCCGTGTTCGAATAAGGCGTTCCCCATGACACCCGACCCACCCCTCGATCCACCCCTGGACCCGCGCATCACCACTCCCGTCCCCGAGCGGCATGCGGAGGACCGCAGCCAATTGGCGTTGCGGTTTATCGGGCTGACGGTGGCGATTGTCGGCATGGCGTTTGGGCTGGCCTGGATCCTCGCGAAGCTCTTTGGCAGGCATCCGGGGGCGTCCCCCTGGTCGATGGTGTTCCATCCCGCGTTTGCGTTCAGCAGTGCGCTGCTCTTTCGGGGAAGCTACTGCCTCCACCAGGCACTCCAAGCTGTGAAGCAGGAACGCCAACCGGAGTTCCGGGCGTGGCTGGTGCGGGGGTTGGCAGCGGGCGGGCTGTTCATCGCCGTGCAGAGTTATGCACTGTGGGCCATCAGCCCGCTGGAGCGCGGGGCGAATGCGACCTCACTGGGAGTCAGGCCGTTTATCCTGCTGCTGTGCATGCTGCATGTGCTGCACTTTCTGGTGGCGATCATGAGCCTGAGCTACGTGACCGTGCGGGCGTTGGCCGACAAGTACGATCACGAGTACCACTGGGCGGTGACGTTTTGTGCCTGCTTGTGGCACTTCCTGGGCGTGGTGTGGGTGGGCGTGCTGGCGGTGATTGCGATTGCATTGTGAGGGGGTCGTGAGGCACGTTCCGTCTCCGTGGAGGGCCTCCACTGAGGCAGGCTGTCACCCTGTCACCCTGCCACCCGGACTTGTCCTGGTGGTTCCCGCATTTCTGCACTACCGGTAGAGGTTCCGAACACGTTGTCTGTTTCCCAAAGACCGCAGGAGTCCCTTCATGTCTCTCAAGAATCTGCGATCAACACCGGTGATGTCGGTGATCGAACCCGGAAAGAACGAGGATGGGATTCCGCTTCTGGTCGCGGTCCTGATCGTGGGGCCTCCGCTCATTCTGAAATGGCAGTATCAATGGGCCTATGTGATCGCGGGAGGAATTGCTTCGACCGCAACCATGTACTTTCTCGCTCGGTACCGCCAGAAGATGCGGATCAAGGATGCACTGTCTGGACCGCTAGAGGTACCGGCTCCGACGGAATATGACGAAGAGGTAAGAGCCACTCTTTGGAAGGAACTCCTCTCAGACTACCCCATCAAATCGTTCGTGCTGTTCGCATACGGAACGTGCGTCTTCTTCACAGATGACCATGACGATCCGATCGAATACGCGAGAGGCATACTGACGAGTTACGGTCCCGCAGTGCCTGGAACCCCAACAGCCGATATGTTGGTCTACACATTACCCCACTCGGGTGATTTCGTCGTGGGCGGACACTGCCCAAATATCTTGACGTTCGTTCCACGCAATACATTCAAGGCCGACACTCCATCCGAGAAGATTGAACTCGCTGCAGGCATGATCGGGAAACAGTTTCGAATCTTCGACACGTTCACTCAGTCTGTCGTGTATTCCTATCGCAAAGAACCTGGATCGAGTACCCATTCAAGATTGTGATCGCTTCTTGCATTGGATGCGATTCCTGATTGCACTTAAGGAATTGAGGCAAACGAATCGAGGTTATGACAGAACCTCTACTTCCCGAACCGTGCCGGTCGTTTCTCTCGAAACGCGGCGATCCCCTCCTGGGCATCCGGCATCTCTAGGCAGCGGATGTACCCCGCCGTATCAGCCAAGTACGCCTGTTTGGGGCCGGTCCCTTCGTCCGCATGGATCAGGCATTTGGTCTCTCGTAGAGCCTCAGCGGGCTGCGCGAGAAGTTGGGCGGCCAGCTCGCGGGTCGCGGGCAGCAGGCGGTTGGCGGGGACGACCTCGTGCAGCAGGCCGTATTGCAGGGCGGGGTGGCGGGGTGGCCCAGACATCGCTTTGGATGTCTGGGTGACGCAGGAACAAGAGGGATAAAATGTGAGCGTGTCCTCCCGTAACCTCTTGTTGCTCTGCAACCCAGACGCGGGGTGGCCCAGACATCGCTTTGGATGTCTGGGTGACGCAGGAACACGAGGGAGAGGATGAAGCATGATTCTCACTGCCCACGTTCCTCTGTCACCTCTTGTTGTTGCACAACCCAGACGCTCAAAGCAGCGTCTGGGCCACCCCGCCAAATAGCGATGGGCAGACTACTACTAGTCTCAGGCCCAGCCTGACCTACTTGCTCAGGGCGTGCCACCCGACGCGGCGAGTTCAATTGCGACAATCAGTTTGTTGCATGTGTCGATATCCGTTATCCATGTAGCTCTCCCCGCTGGCACGATCTGCAGCATCTTGTTGAAGAACAACTTTCCGCCGTAGGCGATTGCAGCTATGAAGCACGTTTTATCGACCCGATGGACATCTGAGCCGATGGTAACTTCAAGCTGATTTCTAGAAAATGACTTCAGCGACAGTCGTAAGGGTTGGTCGGGGAAATAACATTCCAGGTTCTGGTTTTCAAACAAGATGCCCGACACTCCATCAACGAGATACCCCCAGAGTTGGTCAACGAGATCCCAGTGCTCCTCGGACAGTATCTTTAAATCATCAACCTCCAACTCGATCATTCCCTCAATGTAGTTCCCATCTGGCAGCTTGCGATCACATTGTGACAACGGCACAAACTTGCTCTTGATGAGCACGTAGCTTTCGACAGAGAATCTATGAACGCTCACGAGAGACCTCCTAGAGGCTATGGGGCATAAAACTGGCGGGGTGGCCCAGACGCTGCTTTGAGCGTCTGGGTTGTGCAACAACAAGAGGCTACAGAGGACACGCTCACTCTTCAAGCCCTCCTGTTCCTTCGT
>JAYTFV010000279.1:0-1545 GCA_043734065.1 Planctomycetota bacterium | reverse complement strand
ACCCTTCTGGGCGGGTCGCATCTCCCTGAGCACCATTCCCGATGGCACGGTCGGCGGCTCCGTGCGACGACTCTTGCCTCTGTTCGCCTCCCATCTTGTGATGGTCTCCTTGAGGGCGACGTTCCTCTCATCCGCAGAAAAGTCGATTGCTTCATCTGTTGGGCTGATCATCCGTCGAAGAACGTATCTGCCCTCTAGAAGGGCTTCCCCATCATCTGGTTTGCGGCTGGCCGCCCCCACTTCGAGACTGCCGATAGGGTACCTTCGGCCGTCGGGTGTTGAGATAAGGGCGACCGTCCACTCGATCAGTTCACCCGCCTTGACGCGACTGTCGATGTAGCGGCGCAGAGGTTCCATCTGCACCTTGCGAGCCTGACTATCGGGTCGGTACCGGATCACAAAGTTGAGCACGTGGCTTGGGTCCACGCCGGACCACGTGCGCGTGTGCCCCGGCTCTCCCGGGTCGGGCTCCCCGAGCCCTTCCACGAAGTCTTCGGCTGCCTCGAAGTTAGCCTGGATCACCTCGGATTTTGTGTCGAAAACGAGGGTTTCTGGGATTGTCCCAGCCAGGCTGAGGAGCACCTTCTCCCCATGCCTCATCTTGGCTGCGGCGGTGACCATCAGGCCGTCTGGGTGCGTACGCACTCGCAGGCCAAATTGCTCAGGCGTGGAACCCACTGCGGCCATCTCATCGAGGAGCCGAAGCAGCTCCTCGCTGGCGAGGGTTATGTCCCGATACCAGCCTCGGAGCTCACCCGTAGTGTACAGACGACACAGATCCTGGTAGTCGGGCCGATAGCCGAACCAGCGACCCATTTGCATGAGCGTGTCGTACATGCGAGCTGCCCTCAGGTAGTAGCTGACACTGAGCCCCTCGAGCGTCAGCCCGCGAGACAGCTTTTCACCGCCGATCGCGATCACCGTGAGTCCCTTCGGGTGCTCGAGGTATTCGAGTGCGTCCTTCGCGGTGCCGTTGATCTTTCGGATCTCGATCTTGGCCGCTGCCGCATGGAGGAGGGGTTCGATGGTCTTCCACTTGATGGTCTTGTCCTCTCCGCCAATTAGCGAGGTGGTCGGGACGAAGTCGCTTTCCCAGATCGACTTGAGCTCGGCCAGAAGCGAGTCCGAACGTTCCCCATCTCCCCGCCTGAGGCGCTGCTGCAGGAACTCGACCTCATCCCGCACCTGGTCGTAAACCTGGCTCTGGACCAAAGTGAATCGGGTGACATGCACCAGCATCGAGTTGTGGGCGTGCTCGTGACCGCGGGCCGCGCGCGCCGCGCAAACCAGAATGAAACTCCGGAGAGCGAGTTTTAACGATCCTGGTAAGGGCCCTACGGACCAGTCGCTCCGGTGGCGATCGGGGATCCAAATTGCTTGATCATCCACCGTCTTGACGATGGGCAAACCCGGCGACGCGGGTATCCCGATTGTCGGGTCAGCCACAGTTCCGAAGACAGTCAGCGGTCCAAAGTAGGTGGAGGGCGGCTGCAATCGAACTATGAAGCTGCGCGGGAACAGGTCCTCGCCGAACCGCTTGTTTGT
>JAYTFV010000278.1:0-4234 GCA_043734065.1 Planctomycetota bacterium | reverse complement strand
AAGAAAAGCGTGGCCATGAACCGCCGCCGCTGCGGCTGGAACGAAGCCACCCTGCTCGAAATCCTTACGGGGGCCAAGACTTAGTGACCGCTGGCCCTGGATATTCTGATTCGACAGAAATTCACAAGCAGCTCCAATCCCCAGACCCTGTGCTGCGAGACACTCTGGCATCCCTCAACTGGCGCTGGCCTGCCTTCCTACCTCATGACAGAAGAGCGGAGCGAGTTCACGGAAGAAGATCGTGTTTCGACTCCCATGTCGCTCACGACGTGGGTGTGGGATGCCGATCTGGCGGCGGAAGGGATCGCATTTCCCAAAGTATTCCACACCTCAGCGCCATCCAAAGAACCGGGGGTCAACAAGTTCGAACGACATGTGGATCTCGTCTTCCTGGAACACGGGCGTCCGTTCGATCCAGAGGACTTTTCGGTCAATGCGTTGGATGCACCCATTGGAACTCTGGTGTATGACATCCGGACGCAGGGCGTGAAATATATCGGAAATGACCAGGTATTGATTTCTCCGACGCCCGAAGCGGCGCAGCTCAAGCCCGATCGTTATCCGGGGCTCCGGCGATTCATGATGGTGTTCAGCGTGTGTCTGATCGGAGGGTTGCTGTGGTTTGTATTGCGGAAACGATTCAAACCCGTGAGCCAGGTTGAACGCACTCCGTAGCCACGTTCGCCAGAACGTGGGCGACCAGCACACGCCTCCGAACAAGCCAAACATCCCAAACGGGGGTCACTGGCTCCGACTGCGCTCACGCCAATTTGCCCACCTTCTGGCGAAGGTGGCTACGGGGATTTCCCCACTGCTGGCCAGTTTGCCACAACGGGGCGGATCGGCTGGCAGGCCGAGTGGATGTCACTCATCAGGCCCCATGCACCATGCGGCTCGCTTGAAGTTCCAGCTCACTCTTCCCAGTATCTGGGGGGCCAGTGTTGCTGACTCTGGCGGAGCCGAGGGGGCGTGATGCGTCTGGGTGTGTTGGGGAATTCGGAGAGCTGGTATGTCGCGGATCTGCAGCGGGTGGCCCATGCGCGTGGGCATGTCTGTGAGCGACTGGAGTTTCCCCGGCTGGTCGGAGCGGCGGGAGGGGCGCTGGTGACGGCTCGGCAGGGGGAAGACGACTTGCGGGGGTACGCTGCGGTGATCATCCGCACGATGCCGCCGGGGTCGCTGGAGCAGGTGGTGTTTCGCATGGACCTGCTGCATCAACTGGTCGACGCGGGGGTGCTGGTGCTGAACCCGCCGCGGTCGCTGGAATGTGCGGTCGACAAATATCTGACCACGGCGCGACTGGCACGGGCCGGACTCCCGGTGCCAGAGACGATTGTCTGTGAAGGGTTCGAAGAGGCACTGGCCGCCTTCCACACGCTCGGCGGCGATGTGGTCGTGAAGCCCATGTTCGGCTCCGAGGGGCGGGGGATCGTGCGTGTTTCCGATCCGGATATCGCTCATCGGGTGTTTCGCACGCTGGAACGGATCGACGCGGTGTTGTATTTGCAGAAGTTCGTGAGGCATCCCGGCTACGATATTCGCGTGCTAATCTTGGGCGAGAAGGTGCTGGGGTGTATGAAGCGGATTAGCGAGACCGACTTTCGGACGAACGTCTCGCGCGATGCGCGGACCGAGGTCCACACGCCGACCGCTCTGGAGATCGACTACGCGCAGCGGGCGGTGGTTTGTACCGGAGCGACGTTCGCGGGTGTGGACTTGCTCTACAACGAGCGCGGCGAGTTGTATGTGATTGAGGTAAACGCGGTGCCCGGCTGGCGGGCGTTCGCGCGGACCACCGGGATCGATGTGGCCGAGCGGGTGATCGAGTGGATCGAGGGGGAGCATGCGCGACTCGCTTGAAACAGATCACGTCGTCCAGAACGGAACTGTGGTCGAACGGACTCCCGCGTGCGTTTCGCCCGGACCTGGGGGTCCAGGCTACGGGATTTCCCGGCGCTGGACCCGCCACACCTGGACCGGTGTCCTCGCCCTGCTGGCCATTCATAGCCTCCTGCTCGGCTGGCTGGCGGCGGTCTATTCGCCGACTTACGACGAGCCGGGTCATCTGGCGGCGGGCTACCGGATTTGGACGGCGGGGTCGGTCGATCTGTATATCGTCAATCCGCCGCTGGTGAAGACCGTGGCTGCGTGGCCGTTGCTGTTCTTTCAACCGAAGACGAATTGGGAGCGAGTCGTGGACTCACCCGGCTATCGACCGGAGTTTAGCACGGGTCGGGTGTTTCTGGCGGAGAATCCGGAGACGTGGTACTGGATGCTGACGACCGCTCGCTGGGCGTGTATTCCGCTGAGTTTGATCGGGGCGGTGGTGGCCTTTCAGTGGGCGCGCGAGGTGTTCGGGGCGACATCGGGTTGGATTGCGCTCGTACTCTGGACGTTCGACCCGAACCTGCTGGGGAATGGGTGCCTGCTCGCTCCGGATGTCGGCGGGAGTTCGATGGGGTTGGTGGCGGGGTATCTGTTCTGGAAGTGGCTCGACCGATCGGGCTGGGAGCTGGCGATCCTGGCGGGGCTGGGGCTGGGGTTGGCCTTGCTGAGTAAGGCGACGCTGCTGGTCTTTGGGCCGTTGTGGATTGTGTTGTGGGTGGTGCATCGCTGGGCAGTGTCGCCTTTCGCTCCGCCGGTATTGGCTTCTTTCGCTCCGCGAAAGGCCGGTCTTTCGCGGAGCGAAATACGACTCTCTGGGGCGTCCTGGGGACGAGAGGGATCGCAGCTCTTGGTCGCCCTGCTCCTGAGTTGTTACGTGCTGAATTTCGGGTACGGCTTCAAGGGGACGGGGACGCGGCTCAAGGACTTCGAGTTTGTGTCCCGAACATTGGGTGGGGAGAAGCGTCCGGGTCAGGTCTCGTCGAACCGGTTTCGAGGTTCGCGGCTCGGGGAGTTGCCGCTGCCGGTGCCGCGCGAATTTGTCCTCGGCCTCGACATGCAGAAGAAGGACTTCGAGTTCGGGCGGTGGACGTTTCTGGCGGGTCGGTGGAAGTGGGGCGGTTGGCCATACTTCTACCTGGTGGCGATCGCGATCAAGTCGCCGCGGGGGTAGGGGGTGTTGTTGCTGGCGGCGCTCGGAGTCGTGTGGCGGGGCGGGCCGACACTTCGCCGGGCTGCGCTGGCGATCGTGTTGCCGGTGGTGGCGATCATTGGATTCGTTTCGCAGGAACAGGGGTTCACGACCTTTGTGCGGTATGTCCTGCCCGCATTGCCGTTTGCGATTGTGCTTCTGGCGGGCGTCGGTCGCTGGGTCGACCAAGGTTCGAAACTCGCCCACTACGTCGTCGGAGTCACGCTGGCCTGGATCGTGAGCAGCAGCGTGTGGTGCCTGCCGTACTCGTTCAGCTACTTCAACGAACTGATCGGCGGGCCGAGGCAGGGGCACGAGTATCTGTTTGACTCGAATCTGGACTGGGGCCAAGACCTGTACTTCGTCAAGGACTGGGTCGAGCGGCACCCGGAAGCCCGCCCGCTGACGCTGAGTTGGAATGACATCTTTGACCCGGAACTGGCGGGGTTGAACCTGCCGCTGACGCCGAACCCGCCGAACCGAGAGGGGGGCCAAGTGGGGCCGCACCCGGACTCGTCGTTCGAGGGGTGGCATATCGTATGCGTGAACAATCTGCACAGTGCGGATCAGCGGTACGCCTACCTGCGAGAGTTGGAGCCGGTTGATCGAATTGGTTATTCCGTCATGGTTTACCACCTGGATGAGGAGCAAGCCCGGAAGGCGAAAGCCAGGATTTCGCCGCCGCTGATGCCGCCTTTTATGAAGTAGCCGGGAGGGTTCTGTTCCGGATCACTTACCGAAAATATGTTTGAGAGTGGAGTAAAACCTGTGCGTCAAACAATCCGGTTGCCAGGCTTGCCCTTTGCATCTTCTCGCCTTGGCGTCTTTGCGTTGAATTCTTCGACTCAGGGCGACTTGGAGAAAAGAATTCAACGCAAAGTCGCCAAGGCGCAAGGGCGCAAAGGGGGATCGATTTAGGCGAGCGGCCAGACTTCGCGTCCCCAGAGACTTCCGAAGTCTTCGGAGACTTCCGAAGGAGTGTGGTCGCCATTCTACGCAGAATCCCCTGGGATTCTCGCCCCGAAGGGGCTGGACTCGATAGCCCAGGGCGCAGCCCTGGGAACACAGGGGATTCTCAACCGTTCAAGGCCCAACGGGCCGTCACCCGCTGGCGGAGTCGAGTGACGGCCCGTTGGGCCTTGGGGGAAGGGTTGGCAT
>JAYTFV010000277.1:0-25973 GCA_043734065.1 Planctomycetota bacterium | reverse complement strand
GGGAATTCCCGGAGATCTCTCGGACCTCTGCGATCCTCCGCGCCCTCGGCGGTGAATCCTCTTCATGACTTTCGGGATGTTGTTTCGGGCCAGTTCCTTGGCGTTAAATTCTGAATCGTCGCGGTATCCGGCGGACGGAAGAATTCAACGCCAAGACGCAAAGGAGCATCGCTGGCATCTCGGACCGACCGGCCACCTCGATAGGTGCAGCGCGCAAACATACTGGGGGTCAGTCGTACGAATCGCCCTCAGACGGCGATTTCGGAGAAATCGCCGACAATCCAGATGCACACACTCGCCGTACCGAAGCTCCACGGCCACGCACTTTGTGACGTTGAGCAACTCTTCTCTGACTGAAAACTGATGACTGAAAACTGATGACTGACGACTGAAAACCAACGCACTGTGAAACAGAGCGTTGCCGTACCGAAACTCGCTCTCTTCTTGCACGAATCGGCCTCACACGGGATCATCCGGGTTCCTCTTTCAGGTGTGACAATGCAGAAGACTCTCGATCAAAAACTGGCTGCGATTCATGCGGACCCGAGCGGGTGCCGCGAGTTCATCCTGGCAGATGCCAAGGACGCCGACATGGCGTTTGGGATCGGGGCACCGGGACGGCATGGGGTTGAGGAGCGGTTCAAGACGCTGGCTGAGTTTCGCGAACAGATCCGGCAGATCACGCAGCAGGGGATCGTGGACATCATGCTGATGTCGGCCAGCACGAGCGATCTCCTCACGATGCAAGAACGATTGTTCGAGAACTCGGCGGTGACGCCGGCGATTCGGGCCAATGACACCTCGGACATCCATGTGTTTCGAGGCAGCCGGATCGGGTTGGCGGCCTCGCGACCGTTTCGCACAGCGTCGCTCGATCATGTGCAGTGCGGGCATCTCGACTGCCAGCCAGAGGAGCGGGGGCGGGGGGCGAACCTGGGGCTGTATTCGATCACGTTCAACAATGACCGCGACCTCGATCTCGATTCGCTGAACGCCTACAAGCAGTTTCGGGATGAGGCCGAGCGCAAGGGGTTTCACCACTTTCTGGAGGTCTTCAACCCGAACCTGCCCAATGCCGTGCCGCCCGAACAGTTGTCGGGGTTCATCAACGATGTGATCGTGCGGACGCTGGCCGGGGTGACGAGTTCACAGCGGCCGCTGTTCCTGAAGATGGCGTACCAGGGGCCGCGCGCCATGGAGGACTTGGTGCGGTATGACCCGCACCTGATCGTCGGAATCCTGGGAGGGGCCGCGGGGACGACGCTCGATGCGTTCCAGTTGCTGCATGATGCCCAGAAGTACGGAGCCAGAGCGGCGCTGTTTGGCCGGAAGATCAACCAGGCCGAGGATCAATTGGCATTCGTGGAGGCTCTGCGTCATGTGGCGGACGGGGTGGTGACTCCCATCGAGGCCGTCAAGGCGTATCACTCGGTTCTGGCGACGCAGGGGTTGCAGCCGCACCGGGCCCTGGCCGAAGACCTCACGTTGCAGACGCTTGGGAAGAGCTAGCGGTCCACCCAGTGGAACATGCGGAGTCGCTGCATTCGCCAGAACGCGGGGGGCCCGCACACCGGAGAGTGCAGCGACTTGATAAGTCGCCCGCGGATGGTCAATGCCCGAGCCCTGTCGCTGTCAGAGAGAGTCGCCGTCGCTGCCCCGCGACCGACAACAGCGGACGATCCCACCCGGTCGAGCTTCCTGCTCGCTCCACCTCCGGGAACCGCGTCTCCAACCACGTGAGAATTCCAGCTGCGGTTTGGCTCCAGTCGGGCTCGCTCAACAGTTCATGCAGGTGCCCACTGAAGAGGCGGAGTGTCTTGTCTTTCGCCGGAAGGGTGAGCCACCATTTCGTGGCGGCCTGGGGGTTGACGACCTCATCCATGTCGCCTTGCAGCAGGAGGACCGGCGCTGTCAGGCGGCTCGCTTCGTCCCAGGCGGCCACCATCGCATCCAGCACCTGGAAGTACCAGTTCGCCGTCACAGAACGGCAGCGCAGCGGGTCGTGTTCCCGGACTTCTTGCGCGGCGGGATCGCGGGTCAATTGGTCGGTACGGATCGTGGACCGAAATCGAGTGCGCGGCGCGACGACCGAACACAGGCGGGCCAGCGTCCGCTTCCAAACCGAGACTTTGACTTGCAATGCCAGCAGTGGCCCCGACAGCACCAGCCCGCGCAAGGAGTTCGGTCGGGTCTGGGCGTATCGCACGGAGATGAGTCCGCCCAGGCTGTGACCGAAAATGACCGTCTCCTGGGGATCGAGGGCCAGAGCGTGCCAGACCTGATCGAGGTCGCTGAGATACTGGTCAAACCGGTCGACGTGTCCCGGCAAGCCCCCGGACAGCCCGCATCCCCGGTGATCGAGCGACACGACCCGCCAATTGTGCTGAGCCAGGAGCCTGGCCCAATGTTCATACCGCTGGCTGTGTTCTCCCGCCCCATGCACGATCACCAGCGTCCGGCGCGGGGCCGGACCGGCACAGCGAGTCTGCCGAACGAGCAACGGAAGTCCGTCGCTGGTCGTCAGATGCACGTTTTTTTGAAGGAGCGTTGCCGCATGCTCGCAATACATCACGACCGCCTCCTGGATCGCAGATTCTCCGTCAGTTCCAGCTATCGGCGCTGGGCGATCCCTGTCCTCAACCAATCCGGATTATACACCCCGGCAACGCGGACAATGGGGAGGGAGAGAGTGATGACACCGATAACAGCAGTTTCTTTCTCAGTCTTTACACCTTCACGAGGTGAGACTCCATACGGGCGAAACTGAGACCTTTTTCCGTAACCACGTTTCGCCAGAACGTGGGCGAATTGGCTCGCGTGCCCGCCCTCTGGCGAGGGGCAGCTACGACTCACACGGGATCACCTGATGTATAGCACCGGTTGGCCGTTTTTACCGACCGGTGTGCCAGCGGCACAGCAGGTTCGCTCGGCTGTGACTCTCGCCCCCAACCCTCTCCCGGCTTCACCGCCCCGGTCAGGCCCAAAGTGCCAACCGGGGCCACCCGCGCCCGCCCATTTGTCACCGACAACCACGTGTCAAGCACCACATCATCATCCCACGCCAACACCTGAAACAATCCCGCTGTGGACAGGCTGAGTTCCCCCCTGGCCAGTTGCGCCTTGTAAACACAACCCCAGTGATGACCAGCATGTCCACATGTTGCAACCCACCCCCAAATCGTCGGATGCCCCCGAATTCACAGTGACTTCCGAGGACAGTCGAAGGGGACAGCCTGGATGCTCCAGCCGATGGGGGGCTCGCGGCCTGCGACTTTCTAAACCCCCGTGTGAGCCCGGCGCGAATACCAGATCACCGTCTCGCCCAGCAGATGCGACTCGGTCTCCATCATCAACTTGGCGAACTCTCGCTCCGACTGGGCGGCCTCCAGATAACCCACTTGGCGGTCCAGAAACTTCGACATGTCCTCGTACGTCCGCACCCGCCCTTCCACATCGTGGGCGGCTGCCAGTGACAAGGCTGCGATCGCCAAGATGGGCAGCATGATGGCCAGTGTCCCGAGAGACTGTTCCCAGGCCTCCGCGCTGGACGGATCCATCGGAAAGAAGTGAACGAGCATCATCACTTTCACGAGAGTCGCCAGACAGGCCAGACCCGAAAAGCCACGGAACGCCCAAAGTGCGAGTTGCGCCCATTTCTTCGATGGCTTGACTCGTTCGCGGAAGTATAGCACTTGTCCTTTTGGACCGTAGAGCCTCTTTTTTAAGTACGCGTCCCGCAAGGGCTTCCAATCCTGATCGCGGCCCGCACGAGTAGATCGCAGATGCAACACGTTGATCGTTCGCAGGATGGGCAATACGGACCGGGGAAAGGGCAGGACGAACAGATAATCCTGATAGACATGCAGATTCCCGATGGCCAACGTGGAACGCGCAATCTCGGCGATCAGGCGTGCCTTGGCCCAGACCCGCGCCGCGTGAGTGAGGTGCAGGTACTCATGGATCCCCAACCCCACGAGCAGCAGCCCTAATTCCATTTCCAACAGTGGAACCAGCCAAGCGGGATGCCAAGCGATCCCGGTCACGGCACACACGGTCGCCAGGACGTGGAACGTCATGATCCACAGTGCCACGTCAGTGAAGAATATCCGCCAGTGGTTGGCCAGTTCACTGGCATGAGTCTTGACTGCCTGGCAGTATTCCTCTCCACTCGGCAAGCCGACGCTCGCCCGCGGTGGCAGGGACAGTTCACCGGGCCACTGGGGCCGGCGAAACTCGCTCAAGTGATGCCATTTCTCCCACCACACGGCTTTCCCCTCTCGGATCGAAACCCGCCACTCGATAACCGGCAACTTCCGGCGAAGAGCGTAATCCAGCATGGAGCGCGTCCCTCCCTGTTTGCCTTCGGGTTGCTCTCCAAAATCACTTCCCGGATCTGGATCAACCACCAGACAGATCAGCACATCGCTCACCCGCAAGAGTTCCAGACTCACATCGTCGAAGCGGTCTCGTCGCTGGGACGCATTGGTGACCACACGCTCCTGAATGAGATGAGGACTGGCAAACAACTCCCGTGCAGCCTGCTGTTCATGTTCCAGAAAATCCGGCCCCGCTGTCCCCTCCGCTGTCAGATAGTCCTCCCAATGTTGCGGAAGAAAGATCCGCTGCGGCATATTGGGAGTCGCCTGGCAGGCGCGCGTGAACAATAAATCGCCTCCCACCGCCAACTGGGAGATGCCACACAGAAAGTGTTGTTCGTGGAGTTGCAGATCCTCCCGAAGCTTCCTGAACCGGACCAGGAGATCGGACACGAGTTGGTCCTGGATCGCCGGTTCGGCCCAGTCTCCGCGACCGAACTTCCGCTCACCGGCAAAGCCGACCTGAACCACGAGAGGACACGGGGGGGCAATGAGAGACATGGGGAAGTTCCGAGTTCACGCAGGAGACCCACGTCCGAATACTGCATCACGGCTCAGTGGATGGGGCACAGAATTCGCAAGAATGCCCTTGTCAACATATTGCATTCCTGTGAACCGGAACAGCAAGGCGTGACAAAGTGGTGCAGACCTCTCCTGCGGGTTGTCCATGACGCTGTGCCGGTGGATGGGGATGGCTCCATGAAAACTTCATGTCGTTCGCGGTTGTCCGACTCCGACAACGTGCTTAGAATCACAACGTTCGGCAGTTTGCCGAGCGTTCTCCTGCTCTCGGGAAGTGCGATGATGGCATCGGCCCCCTCTTTCGCGGACGAGGACACACCGGCTGGAGCCGTGCCGAGGCGAACCCTGCGGACTGGCTCGAGCGCGATGCAGGCCAGTGTCTTGGCACTCAACCGGCACTTTGTCCCCGTCCATCTCTTCTCCTCCCCCCGCGCGTTCTGCCTGCTCTGCAAAGGCATGGCCGAGGTCGTCAATGTCGAGGAGGGCCGCTTTGCCACCCTCGACTTCGAAGCCTGGCGCGAACATTCCCAACTCAAACTCGAGCTCGGCCTGCGCGAACCGCACGAGGACTGGATTCAAGCGGTCCACTTCGAGATCGAAGTGCCTCGTGTGATTCGGTTGCTGAAGTACGACCGCGTGCCGCGAAACACCGTCAAGTACAACCGCCGCAACGTGTTCCTCCGCGATGAACACCGTTGCCAGTATTGCGAGCGCCGGTTCTCGGTGCAGCGGCTGAGCCTCGACCACGTCATGCCGCGCAGCCGCGGCGGCCCCGACACCTGGGAAAACGTGGTGTGTGCTTGCCTGACCTGCAATGTGCGCAAGGGCGGTCGTACCCCTCAGGAGGCGGGCATGCGGCTGCTGAGCGAACCGGTACGACCGAAGCGAAACCCCCTCATCGCTCGGCACCTGATGCTTCGCAAGTACGCCGTCTGGAAGGCATTCATCTCCGCCGTCCCCGACGGGGCGTTTTGAGCAGCCAGCCGCGCCGCGCCAGCCAGCCACCGGTTCTACGCTGCCCGGACTCCCCCCGATTGGAAAGCAGCGCGGCACAGCCGCAACCGAAGGGGAAGCCGTCAGCTATCAGCTATCAGCTATCAGTCGTCAGCCAGAAACCACTCCTCAACGAGCCAGACTCTGCACCCTGAAGGGGTGACACATCACAGCCCAGGGTCGCGACCGCAGGGAGCGCACCCTGGGAAACGTGGCCCGAGGGACATTAACCCGGAAGGGGTTGTCTACTCGCACGCCCTGTGCTGATTCAGTCGATTCACCGCAACCCTTACTATTCAATAACTTGTCGGGGCGTTGTTTTTTTTGACGAGGCCAAACCAGCAACCCGACGTGTCAGCGAGGGCTCCGTCTCTTGGCGTACTACGGGATATCGATTCTCTTTCATGGCCCGATGATTCTGGGGCGGACATCTCGCTGGCGCTCGGGGCCCTCGTTTACGCTTCGGGTTACTAAACGTAAAAAAAAACCTCGCAGCCCGGTGAGGCGGCGAGGTTGGGATGGACTGAATCGCGGACGGGGCCTTACTTGGCTTCGGCTTCTTCGCCGTCCTTCTTCTTCTTGCCCACGACTTCCGGAGACGCCTGGGCGGCACCCGGTTCGATCGGAGCGATCACGACGGCTCGTGGGGCGACCACATGCACCACGATCTGATCGGGAGACGCCTTGATGACCACGCCCGGTGGCAAGTCGGCCAGTTCGCGGACATGGATCGCCTGCCCCAGTTGCAGCTTGTCAACCTTGACGATGATCATGTCTGGCACGTCAGCGGCAGACGCTTCGATGTGCAGGCTGTGAACGGGTTGCTCCAGCACGCCGCCCGTCAGCAGACCCGGAGCAGTGCCCCGCAACTGGACAGGCACGACGACGTGAACTCGTTCGTTGACATCGATCCGAACGAAATCGATGTGGGTGATGAACTTGGAGAAGGAGTCCCACTGCACTTCGCGGACAAGGGCGGTTTCGACCTTGCCCTGGCAGTTGATCTCGACCAGCTTGTGACCGCTGTAGACGAGTGTGCGAACGACATCATTCGGCACGGTCAGCATGGCCGATGGCTGGCCGTGGCCGTAGAGATTGGCCGGAACGAGCCCTTCCAGACGCAGGCGATTGGCCGCCCGTGTTCCCTTGCCAGTTCGCTGTTGTGCTTCGATCTTCGTGGCATTCGACATGACTGCATTCCCCAAACGGAGCGATCTGAATCATCGTTCCCTGTTCCCACACCATCTCCGCAGATCGCCGTTGCACCCAGCGAAGCGGAAAGAAGCCGAGCATGTTATCGGGCGGCGGGGCGACACGCAACTTGGGGGCGGACGATCATTGCAGTATACGCAAGAATACTGATCCGGTCGCCACGGAGGCTCTTCTCCCCCGTTGGAGTCCAGCCTTTAGGCTGCCTCTGGAGTTGCCCGCTCTTCGACGGTGGCAGCCTAAAGGCTGGACTCCAACATCTACCGGCCATCGCGCAGCCGGTCGCCGAGGAAGTTATCGAGGTCGTCGATCTCGTAGATCTTCTTGATCGTCGACTCGAAGTCGTAGCCCACGCGGCGATAGCGGACTTTCTGGTCGTCCAGAATCACATAGCAGGACCGGTTGTCGCCGTCGCGCGGCTGGCCGACGGAGCCGACGTTCACGAGGATCTTGCGTTCCGTCAGGGGCCACTGGAAGTCGATCTCATCCGGGCTGAGGAAGGAATAGTCCTCCGTAAAGACCCCGGGGATGTGCGTGTGCCCCTGGAAGCAATACTTGTCGACGAGGCCGAAGATGCGTTCCATCTTCCGCTGGTTGTAGATGTCCTCCGGGAAGACGTACTCGTTCAGTGGATTGCGAGCGGACCCGTGGACGAACAGGTATTTTTCTTCGCGCTTCATGCGCGGCAAGTCGCCCAGGAACTCCCAGCGTTTCTCGTTACCGGCCCGGTCTCCGTTTTCCAGCATCTTGCGGGTCCACAGAATCGCCCGCTCCGCTCCCGCATTGAACCCCGCCGGATCGAACAGAGCCGCCTGGTCATGATTTCCCAGAATGACAGCGGCGCAGCTCTTCATCACGAGGTCGATGCACTCGCGCGGATTGGGGCCGTACCCGATGATATCGCCCAGGCAATAGATCTCCGTGACCCCCTGCTCTTTGATGTCGGCCAGCACGGACTCGAAGGCTTCGAGGTTGCCGTGGATGTCACTGATGATCGCTCTCAAGTCGCTCGGCTCCCGGACCTCTTGTTCCCTTCGGCGTGATCTTTGAATTCAGACCGCCCCAAATAGGCATCGCCCATTGTGTCATCGGATCGATTAAGAACGCAAGCCCATATGGTTCGAGATGAATGGCGGGCGTCACACTCCTTGTCCTTCGCGGTTGTGCTGCCTCTCCTTGCGAGGGACAATCGGAACGGCCTCGCTCCCTCACCCACGGACACCTCATGGAACTCGATGACGAAGTCTGTCTCTGCTTCCATGTCAGCAAACGCAAGCTGCTGAGTTACATGCGGATCAACCAGGTCCGCATGCGACGAGCCAGTCAGCTCAGCGAGTGCAGCGGGGCGGGGACGGGGTGCGGGTGGTGCGTGGGGTATTTGAAGCGGCTCTTTGCGCAGCAGAATCCGGAGGCCGCCGAGGCTGAGGCGGCACATCATGCGGAGCCGACTTCGGAGGAGCATCGCTCGGGCCGGACGGTGTACCTCAAACAGAAAGAGGAAGGCTGAGCGATGCACCTCGACCACACGAAACGACCGAATCGCCGCGAGGCGCTGTGGCAAATCGGCGGCGGGTTCGGCGGGATCGCCCTCGCCAGTCTGCTGGCCCAGGAAGGTCTGCTCGCGGACGATGCTCCGACCCAACGCTCCGTCGGACTCCACCATCCCCCAAAAGCGAAATACGTCATCCAACTATTCATGAACGGCGGCGCGAGCCAGATGGACACGTTCGACTACAAACCGGAACTCGACCGCTTGCATGGGCAGGCGTTCGATCCCGGCCACGGCGAGCATGTCGAAGCAGCGACCAGCGTCCCCGGCAAGGTGATGAAATCGCCGTTCCCGTTTCAGCAATACGGCGAGTGCGGGCGGTGGGTCAGCAGCGTGTTCCCGCATCTGGCCCGGCATGTCGATGACCTCGCGTTCGTGATGTCGATGCAGTCGCGGACCAATGTGCATGGCCCGGCCAGCTACCTGATGAACACGGGTTTTTTGCTGCCGGGGTTTCCGTGTCTGGGGTCGTGGGTGTCGTACGGGCTCGCTCGGCTGACGGACGATCTGCCGACGTTTGTGGTGCTGCCCGATCCGAAGGGGCTGCCGTACAATCAGAAGGGAAATTTTAGTGCGGGGTTCCTGCCGGTGGCCCATACCGGGACGACGCTCAACATGGGGGCCGCCTCGCCGATCAATGATCTGCTGCCGCCCGTGGAGGCGAAGCAGATCACGTCGGCCAGCGAGCGCGAGGGGCTCGAACTCCTGCGGGAGTTCAACTCGCGGCACCTCACCGAACATCCCGGCGACACCCGGCTGGAGGCCCGCATCTCCAGCTACGAACTGGCTGCCAAGATGCAACTGGCCGCCCCGGAGGCGTTCGACCTCACCCGCGAAAGTCAGCCGACGCAACAGTTGTACGGGATCGATGACCCGGTGACAGCGGACTTCGGGAAGCGCTGCCTGACCGCGCGGCGGCTGGTGGAGCGCGGGGTGCGGTTCGTGCAGCTCTGGAGCGGAGCCGGTGGGCCGAGCAACAACTGGGACAACCATACGGACATCATCCATGAGCTGCCGAAGGTGGCGAACGCGACCGACAAGCCAGTGGCGGCGCTGCTGGCGGACTTGAAGGCCCGCGGCCTGTTGGAGGAGACGCTGGTCCTGTGGAGTACCGAGTTTGGCCGCATGCCATTCACGCAGGGAGCCATCGGTCGCGACCACAACGGCGGGACGTTCGCGAGTTGGATGGCCGGGGCGGGCGTCAAGCCGGGCGTCTCGGTCGGCGAGAGCGATCCGTGGTCGTGGAAGACCGGGGAGTCGCAGCTCATGACGTACGATTTCCACGCGACGGTGCTGCACCTGCTGGGGATCGATCACGAGCGGTTGACTTACCGGAATAACGGAGCGAATCGGCGATTGACTGATGTGCATGGTCATGTGTTGACGGGGTTGGTGGAGTAGCCACCTTCGCCAGAAGGTGGGCGGCTTAGTGACGACGCGCAAGATGGGGGTCGATATCCGCACGAGTGGCCTCGTTGTGTCGAACAGGGGTTCCCCGCAGCCCACGTTCTGGCGAACGTAGCTACTAATGGTGGGGATCGTGGAGTAGCGGAAGTGGTCGCGGCGAAACGGGCAGAGAGCATCGAGAGTGAACCACGCGTCGAGTCTGCGTGTCGAAATCTCGGTGAGATGGATGTCCGCTTGCATGCGGAATCGCGTCGTGTATACTCCGCCCTTCCCTCGCCGGGGGCGAGTGCCGCTAGCGTGGCTCAATGGCAGAGCTCCGGTTTTGTAAACCGGCGGTTGTGGGTTCGACTCCCACCGCTAGCTCTGTCTCTAAGCCCGTGATGGCTCTGTCTTTACGGCAAGGGGACGATGGGGGTGTGCCCGAGCGGCCAATGGGGCCAGACTGTAAATCTGGTGGCAATGCCTTCACAGGTTCGAATCCTGTCGCCCCCACTCGGTTCACCGCGTGGATGCGTCCACGTTGCAGAAGTGGCCTTCCTGTGTTGTTGTCGGACAGCAATGCCCGTCGACAACTCACGAAGAGGAGCGATGAGCTGGCGACCCAGACCGGCTCAAGATCGCGGGTGTAGCTCAATGGTAGAGTTCCAGCCTTCCAAGCTGGCCACGTGGGTTCGATTCCCATCACCCGCTCTGAGTTGCATTCTGCGTTGCGTTCAGTGTGGTGTTTCTGGGGTCCGCTGCTGTAGCTCAGTTGGTAGAGTGCGTCCTTGGTAAGGACGAGGTCCTGGGTTCGAATCCCAGCAGTAGCTTACCGGTGCGTTGCCGGTGAGAAGAGGTTGGTGGAGGCGGGTGCCTCCGCAGTGGGTTGCCGAAGCGATGCGGACGCAGCCCCACTGCTGAATTAGAACGGTGGCAACCCTGTCGGGTTGCGGGATCCCGCAGTCGGAAAACTCTCAAGGGGGTTCGGAGCACGAGTTATGGCCAAGGAAATCTTTCAGCGGACCAAGCCGCACGTCAACGTCGGAACCATCGGTCACATTGACCACGGCAAGACGACCACCACAGCTGCCCTTCTCGCGGTTCAGGCCACCAAGGGGCTGGCCAAGCTCAAGTCGTATGCGGATATCGCCAAGGGCGGTACTGTTCGCGATGCCACCAAGACCGTGACCATCGCTGTGTCGCACGTGGAATACGAGTCCCCGACTCGCCACTACGCCCACATCGACTGCCCCGGGCACGCCGACTATATCAAGAACATGATCACCGGGGCCGCCCAGATGGACGGCGCGATCCTGGTGGTGTCGGCGGCGGACGGCCCGATGCCCCAGACCCGCGAGCACATCCTCTTGGCTCGCCAGGTGAACGTGCCGTGCCTGGTGTGCTACCTGAACAAGGTCGACCTCGTCGACGATCCGGAACTGCTCGAACTGGTCGAGATGGAAATCCGCGACCTGCTGAACAAGTACGGCTATCCCGGCGATACCGTGGCGATCGTGCGGGGCAACTCCAAGGAAGCCTTGGCCCATCCGAGCGATCCGAAGGCTTCCCAGTGCATCACCGATCTGGTGGCAGCCCTAGATAAGGACATCCTGGAGCCGACGCGTGAGCAGGACAAGCCATTCCTGATGGCGGTCGAAGACGTGTTCTCGATCGACGGTCGCGGGACCGTGGTCACGGGCCGTATCGAGCGCGGACTGGTGAAGGTCGGCGAAAAGATTCAGATCGTCGGTCTGCGAGACACCCAGGAAACGACCGTCACCGGCGTCGAAATGTTCAACAAGACCCTCGATCAGGGGATCGCGGGCGACAACGTCGGTCTGCTCCTGCGAGGCACGTCGAAGGACGATGTCGAACGCGGTCAGGTGCTCTGTGCAGGCAACTCGATTAAGCCCCACATGCACTTCGAGTGCGAAGTGTACGTCCTGAAGGCGGAAGAAGGCGGACGCAAGACGCCGTTCTTCAACGGATATCGGCCTCAATTCTACTTCAGAACGACCGACGTGACCGGCGGCGTCAAGCTGTTGGGCGGCGCAGAAATGTGCATGCCCGGCGACAACGTCAAGCTGGAAGTCGAACTTCAGAAGGTGATCGCCATGGACCAGGGGAGCCGCTTCGCGATCCGCGAAGGGGGCCGTACCGTGGGTTCGGGCGTCGTGACCAAGATCCTCAAGTAGTGTGTCAGACGCAGACTCAACCGCCCGGCTCACTGCGAGTCGGGCGGTTCTGTGTTTTCGGTTCTGCGTTTTGACGGGGAGAGCCTGCTGTGCGTGAATACGTTTGGTTGGAAAGCACGGAGTCCGGGAGCCGCAACTACCGGACACCGAAGGAGACTCGGGGAACCGAGCGGCTGGAGCTGCGCAAGTATGACAAGAAGCTGCGCAAGCATGTGGCCCACAAGGAAACCCGCAAGAAGTAGCCGATTCGTGCGCGGGGTGCTACACTGCCCCGCTGCGCTGGAACGAGTGACTCGCCGCTGCTCCCTGGGGCACGGTGATACACGGGCGTAGCTCAATTGGCAGAGCAGCGGATTCCAAATCCGCAGGTTGAAGGTTCGAGTCCTTCCGCCCGTGCTCAGTGTCATGCCGGTCTGGCATGGCCGATGACACGGACGTGTCACAATTCACTTTCGTCACACACGATTTCGGCTGGGAAGCGACATGTCGACGGCAGCGGAAGATCCCTCGCTTCTCTCCACCCTGGCCTCGACGCGGGTGTATAAGCGCACGCAAGGCCGCATGGTCCGGCAAGTGACTCTGGCGGTCCTCCTGGCGGGAGTGCTGCTGGGGTGCTACCGGCTATCGGAGGTGTACCTCCAGGACTCGGACAACCTGGTGAGGCTGGGCGTCCCCGCCCTGCTCTTCGCTTTGGGGGCCTGGGCGGTCTACCGCCTGACGCACTGGCCGAAGTTGGCGGACTTTCTGGTGCAGGTCCAGGGCGAACTCGATAAGGTCAATTGGGCCACGTGGGAGTACCTGGTGCGGGCGACGGGAGTGGTGCTGGTCACGATGGTGATTGCCGCAGCTTTCCTGTGGGTCTGCGACTTCGTGTGGATCAATCTGTTTGAATTCATTGGATTCTTGCGAGCCACTAAGAAAGTCGTCTGAAAAACACGCTGCGGTCACTTGCATCTTGACAGAATTTCGCCGAACATATTCGCCCCTCCTATGACTACTGAACTGCCCAGCACTGACACAGCTCCTGCGACTGGTGAAATCCAGAGCGACATGTTGTGGTACGTCCTGAAGGTTCAGAGTAATCGCGAGAAGTCGATTCGGGATTCGCTGTTGCGGCGGATCAAGATGGAAGGCCTGGAGGCCGACTTCGGCGATGTGGTGATTCCGACTGAGAAGATCGTGGAGACCAAGGGGGGCAAGCGAAAGGTTCGCGAGCAGAAGCTGTTCCCTGGATACATGATGATCCAGATGCGGCTGACGGACGAGGCGTGGTACGTCGTGCTGGGGACCAGCGGGGTGGGTGACTTCACCGGTGCCGGTGGCAAGCCGATGCCGTTGCCTGAGTCGGAGGTTAAGCGCCTCCTGAATCAGGAAACCGTCTCGGAGGAAGTCGTCGAAGGCGAACAGCCCACCACGACGGCGAAGGGCAAGGAAGCGACACCGCTCATCCGGTTCAGCGTTTCCATGGGTGATGGCGTGAAGGTGAAGGAAGGTCCCTTCGAGAACTTCGAAGGACAGGTTCATTCGCTGGATGACCACACGGGCAAGATCAAGGTGATGATCGAGATTTTCGGTCGGTCGACCGAAGTCGAACTGGAACACTGGCAGGTCGAGAAGGTCTGAGACAGAACGCACATCCGCCTTGGAAGCATGAGTGTTTTCAAGGCGCTTTCTATTTGGGTGGTTTCGATGGCGAAGAGTGTCGTCACACAAGTCAAGGTTCAGATTCCCGGGGGCCAGGCCACGCCTGCACCTCCCGTCGGCACCTCGCTGGGGCCTCACGGGGTCAATATTGGTCAGTTCGTGAAGCAATTCAACGACCGGACCAAGGATCTCAACGGGATGATCGTTCCCGCCTTGATCACGATCTACAGCGATCGCTCCTTCGAGTTCGTGCTGAAGAGCCCTCCCGCTGCGGTGCTGCTCAAGAAGGCAGCCGGGATCGCCAAGGGAGCTGTGAATGCCCGCACGGACAAGGTTGGTCGCGTGACCATGGCGCAGGTGATTGAGATCGCCAAGGCCAAGCAAGCGGATCTGAATTCTTCTGGCATGGCCGAAGCGTGCCGCGTGATCGCCGGAACGGCTCGCAGCATGGGCATCGAAGTCGTCGACTAGCGCTCGGGCCCCCTTCTGTATTCCCTGTTGATCCACCGAATCATTCGCCAGTCAAGGCTGTCCCATGTGGTTGTCCAAGCGTCAAAAAGTGTTGACTGAACGTGCCAGCAAGCTCGGCGTGCTGAGCGTGGCGGAGGCCGTCACGGCCCTCAAGAAGTTCGACACCGATCTACCCAAGGGGGTCAAGCCCTGCAAGTTCGATCAGTCGGTGGCCTTGGCTATGCGGCTGGGAATCGACCCCAAGCAGGCCGATCAGATCGTGCGCGGTTCGATCGTCCTGCCACACGGGATCGGCAAGTCGAAGAATGTGCTCGTCTTCTGCCAGGGTCCGAACGTCGACATCGCCCTCAAGGCTGGTGCCGCGTTTGCGGGTGGCAAGGAACTGGCCGACAAGATCAAGGAAGGCTGGACCGATTTCGATGTGGCGATCGCCACGCCGGACATGATGGGTGTCGTCGGTCCGTTGGGTCGCGTCCTCGGACCGCGCGGGTTGATGCCCTCTCCCCGAGCAGGCACCGTGACTCAAGATGTGGCCAATGCCGTTCGCGAGTACAAGGCCGGTAAGGTCGAGTTCCGCAACGACGATTATGGCATCGTCCACTGCCTCGTCGGCAAGCTCTCGTTCTCCGATCAACAGCTCGCCGAGAACGTCGAAGCCATGCTGCAGATGATTCGTAATCTGAAGCCGAACTCATCCAAGGGACAGTACATCCGCAGTGTGACCGTGGCGGGGACACAGAGTCCCGGCGTGCGGATCGCCGCTTCGATGTAATTCGAGAAACAACGCCGAGGTCAAAACTCACCGCACGGTGAGCCGTGAACAATCAGGCAATCGCCAGGCCGGGACGACGCAAGTCGGCCCAAGAATCCACAGATTCTCGACCGGGTTGGCAGACACAGGTGACGTATGAGCAAAGTGGTCAAGCGACTGATGATCGACACGATCTGCGCCGAGCTGGCCGGAGCGCGCGATTTGCTGGTGCTCAACACCTCCAAGCTGGGTTCCGTGAAGGACGGCGCATTGCGATCGGCCTTGCGGAAAAAGGGGATCAAGCTGCTGCAAGTCAAGAACACGCTGGCGCGTGTAGCCTTGCGGGAGTCGGGTGCCGGGAATGTCGATTCCCTGCTGGCTGGTCCGACCGTGGTGGTCTGGGGCGGCGACGATGTTGTGGCGTTGTCGCGGGAGATCGTCAAGATCGCGGGCGAGAACAAGACCATCGAGATCCGCGGCGGTACGGTGGACGGACAATTCCTGACCGCTGAGGGAGTGACTGACCTCAGCAAGAGCATGGGCCGTCCGGAACTGCTGGCCAAGATCGCCGGTCTGATTTTGTCGCCGGGGGCTCGTCTGGCGGGTGCCTTGCTGGGAGTCGGTGGAGTCCTGGCGGGTCAACTCAAGACGATCACCGAGAAGGCAGAAGCCCCCG
The DNA here is from genome assembly GCA_043734065.1 of Planctomycetota bacterium. Lineage (GTDB taxonomy): Bacteria > Planctomycetota > Planctomycetia > Planctomycetales > Planctomycetaceae > TH-plancto1. Next base: position 10,201 of record JAYTFV010000277.1, on the reverse strand, counting down.
CAGCAGAGGCTCAGCCCCCCGTGGGCGAACCACCCGCCGCTTAGCTCAATGAACCTCCCGCAATGAACCTCCCCAGCGTGTGCGGGGTCTGGAACAACGTTTCGTGTGTCTTGGCAGCCCCTGGGAACTTCAGGCGGCTGCCCGATTTCTGGAGAACTTTCCGATGTCCGCAACCCGTGAATTCGATTCGACCACCAAGGACCTTGGTGACAAGATTGTCGGCCTGACCCTGCTGCAGGCGAAGGCTCTGGCCGATTACCTCGAAGAAGTCCACGGCATTAAGCCGGCCGCTGGTGCTGCTGTGGCTGGTCCCGCCGCTGCCGCCGCTCCGGCTGCGGTGGTCGAAGCTCAGACCGAGTTCGAGGTGGTCCTGGCCTCCTACGGCGAGAAGAAGCTGGAAGTCATCAAGGTGATCCGCACGATCACCGGTCTGGGGCTGAAGGAAGCCAAGGATTTGGTCGAAGGCGCTCCGAAGACTGTGAAGACCGGTATTTCGAAGGAAGATGCCGACAAGATCAAGACCGAACTGACCGCTGCCGGAGCCACCGTCACGATCAAGTAGTTAGGATTCTGGAGAGGTTTGGCATCAAAGTTCTGCCACTATTCCTCTTGACTTGACGTTGACGACTCCAACACCGATACTTCCAAGTTCGTGTGGGGTGGTGAGATTCGCGAAACGCAACCCACGAGAGGTGTCGCTCCCCGGCGATGCCTTTCGTGTTGTTTCGCTTTCTCCTCCAGAGGTCGTGGCTGGTAGCTCCCTGCGTGCTACGAGTTGTCCACTGTCGCAGATTCACTCGATGCCAGCGGTGACCCGCTGCTGTCATCACATTTGGGAGTGTGGCTCCTTGCGACTCTATCATTCGATGACGTGCTTCGCTTCCTGGTCTTTGTCGGCGCGCGTCTCGAGGTTACGACACAGTCTTTGCCTGTGTGTATGCATTTCCGGCTCGCCAATGAATGGCTTGAGCTGATTGGGTCCGCGTCGATTTGGGATTCGCGGACGGCTGGAGCACTCGCTTTCCGTGAATCATGTGTTTTGTCCGCCAGCAGCCTTGTGAGGATTTGACATGCCGGTTCCTTCTAATCGCTACATCAAGGCCGAGACGGTGCGAAATTTCGGCACCCTGCAAGGGTCGTTCGATCTCTCGGACCTGACACAGATCCAAACGGAATCGTATGCCCGCTTCCTGCAACTGGATCGTCGTCCAGATCAGCGGCGGGGTCAAGGTCTGGAAGAGATTCTCCGCGAAGTCTTCCCCGTCGTCAGCAACGATCAGCAGTTCCGGCTGGAGTATGTCAAGTACGAACTCGGCAAGCCGCGCTACACCCCCACCGAGTGCCGTCAGTTGCGTCTGACCTACGGCATGCCGTTCCGCATCTGGTTGCGACTGGTCAAAGAGCAGCCGATTGAGGAAGAGGTCTACCTCGGCGATATCCCGATCATGCTCGGTGGCGGTGAGTTCATCGTCAACGGAGCCGAACGCTGCGTGGTGTCTCAGTTGCATCGTTCGCCGGGTGTTGACTTCGTGAAGTCGGAAGAGCCGGGCGAGCGGCGGACCTACTCCTGCCGCGTGATTCCCGAACGCGGCAGTTGGATCGAGTTCGTGGTCAGCAAGAAGGAAACGCTCGGCGTTCGCATCGACCAGAGCGGTCGCTTCTCCGCCGTCACGCTCTTGCGAGCGATGGACCCGCTATACACGTCCAGTCATTCTCTGCTCAAGCTGTTCTATGATGTCTCGACGTTGAAGGTCTCCAAGGTCGGGGCCGAAGGTCTGGTCGGGCTGTGGGCGGCGGACGATATTGTCTACTCCAGCGGTGATCGCCTGGGCGAGATCATTGTCGAGTGCGGACACCGCATCACCAAGTCGAACGCCGCCGAGATCGTCGAAGCCGGAATCAAGACCGCCGAGATCATCTCCAAGGTCGAAGACCCGATGATCATCAACAGCGTCCTGGAAGACTCGACCAGCAGCCATGAAGAGGCCCTGCTCAAGATCTATCAGCGGCTGCGTCCGGGCAACCCTCCCCAGTTGGAAAAGGCGACCGATCTGTTCCGCGAGAAGTTCTTCGATGTGAACCGCTACCGCTTGGGTCGCGTCGGTCGGTTCCGCATCAACCGCAAGTTCGGTCAGGACATTCCCGACGACGAGATGACTCTGCGGGCCGAGGACTTCATCAACTCGATCCGCTACCTGATCAAGCTGCGAGTCGGCGACCAGAGCGCCCATGTGGACGACATCGACAACCTCGGTAATCGTCGTCTGCGGACGATCGACGAATTGGCGATGGAGGAAATTCGCAAGGGGTTCCTCAAGCTGCGGCGGACGGTGTCCGAGCGGATGGCGATGAAGGACGTGCAGGAGATGAGCCCGCGATCGCTCATCAACCCCAAGAGCGTTTCGGCGGCGATCGAATACTTTTTCGGTCGGAGCGAATTGTCGCAGGTGGTCGACCAGACGAACCCGCTGTCGATGCTGACGCACGAACGGCGACTGTCGGCCCTCGGACCGGGCGGCCTGAATCGCAAGCGTGCGGGCTTCGAAGTCCGCGACGTTCACATCTCGCACTACGGACGTATCTGCCCGATCGAGACGCCCGAAGGCACGAACATCGGCCTGATTTCGAGCCTCAGCATCTATGCCAAGGTCGACGCCTATGGCTTCCTGATCTCTCCGTACCGCAAGGTCCACAACGGGAAGATCGGCGAAGAGGTCGAGTGGCTGCGCGCCGACGAAGAGGCCAACGTGATGGTGGCCCCGGCGGACACGAACGTCGTGAAGGGCAAGCTTGTCGATGAGCGCTGCCTGGCCCGCTGGCACAACGACGTGCATTGGGTTGAGTCGAAGGCCATCCAGTACATCGACGTGGCCCCGGCCCAGATGGTGGGCATCTCCGCAGCCTTGATTCCGTTCCTGGAGCACGACGACGCCAACCGCGCGCTGATGGGTTCGAACATGCAGCGGCAGGGTGTGCCCTTGCTGATCACCGAGCCTCCGCTCGTCGGCACCGGCATGGAAGACGAAGTGCCGAAGTATTCGGGAATGACCCCGCGTGCCGAGCGGGCGGGCAAGGTCACGTACGTCGATGCGGATCGCATTGAAATCGAGGGCAAGAAGTACCCGATGCGGAAGTTCACGGGCCTCAACGAGCGGACCTGCTTGAACCAGAAACCGCTGGTGAAGATGGGCCAGCGCGTCAAGAAGGGCGAAATCCTCGCCGACACCGCAGCGACCCGCGATGGCATCCTGTCCCTGGGGCGGAACGTCATGGTGGCGTTCATGTCGTGGGAAGGGTTCAACTTCGAAGATGCGATCATCCTCTCGGAACGCCTCGTGAAGGATGACGTGTACACGTCGATCCATATCGACGAGTTCGACGTGGAAATCCGCGAGACGAAGCTCGGTCGTGAAGAGTTCACCCGCGACATCCCGAACGTCAGCGAGAAGGCCCTGCGGCACCTTGACGAGAGCGGGATCGTGCATGTCGGCACCCGCGTCCGTCCGGGAGACATCCTGGTCGGCAAGGTGACTCCGAAGGCTAAGGCGGAACTGACCCCGGAAGAAAAGCTGCTGCACGCGATCTTCGGCAAAGCCGGGGAAGACGTGAAGAACGAGTCGCTGGAAGTCCCCAGCGGCATCGAGGGGATCGTAATCCACACTGAGAAGTTCTCGCGGCGGATGAGCCTCAACGAACTGGAGAAGAAGAAGTTCGATGTCGACCTGAAAGCGGTCGAGCAGAGCGGTCAGAAGCGGGTCGCCGACAAGCTCCTCGAATTCGTGGCCGAACTCGATGGCGTGCTGGGCAAGCACGTCAGCGACGAAGACGGTCGCGAACTCCGCTCGATCGACGATCCGAAGTTCCTCTCCGAATTCGCCCGCAAGTTCGAAGCCTACTTCGAGACGATCGACATCCGCAGCCCGCAGAAGCAGGCCGACGCCCGCAAGCTGTTCAAGGACAGTTGGCCGCTGGTCATCGATGTCATCGACGATGCGGAACTGAAGCTGAACAGCATGAAGCGCGGCGACGAGTTGCCGAACGGCGTGCTGCAGATGGTCAAGGTCTACGTCTCGTCCAAGCGACAGATTTCTGTCGGGGACAAGATGGCCGGTCGCCACGGGAACAAGGGGGTGATCTCCAAGATCCTGCCGATCGAAGACATGCCGTACCTGCCCGATGGGACGCCGGTCGATATCGTCCTCAATCCGCTGGGCGTGCCGAGCCGGATGAACGTGGGTCAGATTCTGGAGACCCACCTCGGCTGGGCCGCGGCCAAGATGGGCTACCGGGCCATCTGTCCGGTGTTCGATGGAGCCGCCGAAGAAGAGATCCGTAATTGCCTCAAGGAAGCGGGGCTCCCCGAAGAAGGCAAGATGCAATTGTACGATGGCCGAACCGGCGAGTTGATGGAGCAGAAGACGACCGTCGGCATCATCTACATGCTCAAGCTGCACCATCTGGTGGACGACAAGGTGCATGCCCGGGCGACGGGTCCGTACTCTCTCATCACCCAGCAGCCCCTGGGCGGCAAGGCCCGCTTCGGCGGTCAGCGGTTCGGGGAAATGGAAGTGTGGGCGCTGGAAGCCTACGGAGCGGCCTACATCCTGCAAGAGTTGCTGACGGTGAAGAGCGACGACGTAGAGGGCCGGACCAAGATTTACGAATCGATGGTCAAGGGGGAAAACACCCTCGAAGCGGGCACCCCCGCCAGCTTCGATGTCCTCATCAACGAAATCCGTGGTCTGTGCCTGAACGTGCAGCTGGAAAAGGCCAAGGTGTGACGGATCGGGTCCGGTGTTTCCGGCAGTCCTCGTGACTGCTGGAATCACCGACGGACCCCGGTCGACCGTAGCCACCGCTGCCCTGAACGCCTTGACCCTCGACGAATCACTTCACTCCTCCCTGGGAGATCGACATGAGCAACAACAACACCTCCGGTGACGGTGTCTACGATCGCGTCAATGATTTTGGCGCGGTGAAGATCAGCCTGGCCAGCCCGCACGACATCCGCAGCTGGTCGTTCGGCGAAGTCAAGAAGCCCGAAACGATCAACTACCGGACCTACCGTCCGGAGCGGGACGGTCTGTTCTGCGAGCGCATCTTCGGGCCGGAAAAGGACTGGGAATGCTCGTGCGGCAAGTACCGTGGCATGAAGTACAAGGGCATGATCTGCGACCGCTGCGGCGTCAAGGTCACGCACAGCCGCGTGCGTCGCAAGCGGATGGGTCACATCGAGCTGGCCGCCCCGGTCGTCCACATCTGGTTCTTCAAGTCGATGCCCAGCCGCTTGGGCGCGCTGCTCAACATGAAGACCACCAGCCTGGAAAAGGTGATCTACTTCCAGGAGTACGTCGTCACCGATCCCGGCGAGACCCCGCTCCGCCGCTGCCAGTTGCTGACCGAAGATGAGTACGCCGCGAACCGCGTTAAATACGGCGAGGAGTCATTCAAGGCCGACATGGGCGCGGAAGCGATCTACAAGCTGCTGGAGGTCATTAACCTCGTCGAGGAGTCCAAGAAGCTCCGCGAAGAGTTGAAGAAGACGACCAGCGACGCAAAGCAGAAGGACTACATCAAGCGGCTGAAGGTCATCGAAGCGCTGCGGGACAGCGACAACAAGCCGGAGTGGATGGTTCTGAACTGCGTGCCGGTGATTCCGCCGGACCTGCGTCCGCTGGTGCTGCTGGAGTCGGGCAACTTCGCGACCAGCGACTTGAACGACCTCTATCGCCGGATCATCAACCGCAACAACCGGCTCAAGAAGCTGGTCGACCTCAACGCGCCGGAAGTCATCGTCCGCAACGAAAAGCGGATGCTGCAGCAGTCGGTCGACGCCCTGTTCGACAACAACCGCTGCAAGCGCCCGGTACTCGGTTCCTCGAACCGTCCGCTGAAGTCCCTGACCGACATGATCAAGGGCAAGCAAGGCCGGTTCCGTGAGAACCTGCTGGGGAAGCGCGTCGACTACTCGGCCCGCTCGGTCATCGTCGTCGGTCCCGAACTGACGCTGAATCAGTGCGGTCTGCCCAAGAAGATCGCGCTGGAATTGTTCCAGCCGTTCGTGATTCGCCGCCTCAAGGAACTCGGCCACGCCGACACGATCAAGTCGGCCAAGCGGATGCTGGAGCGCAAGGACGAAGAGGTGTGGGACATCCTGGACGAGGTGATTAAGAACCACCCCGTGCTGCTGAATCGTGCCCCCACGCTGCACCGCATTGGGATTCAGGCGTTCGAGCCGATCCTGGTCGAAGGGAACGCGATCAAGGTCCACCCGCTCGTCTGCAAGGGCTTCAACGCCGACTTCGATGGTGACCAGATGGCCGTCCACCTGCCGCTGTCGATCGAGGCTCAGGTCGAAGCCACGACCCTGATGATGTCGACCAATAACATCTTCAGTCCGTCGAACGGTGCCCCGATCATTTCGCCGTCGCAAGATATCGTCATGGGTTGCTACTACTGCACCATGAAGCGCACCGGGCAAAAGGGCGAAGGCATGATCTTCGCGTCGACCGGCGAGGCGCTGCAGGCATACAGCATGGGCAAGATCGTCCGGCACGCCATCATCAAGCTGCGATTGCCGAAGGGCAAGCGGGTCAAGGGGGACGGTGCCGACACCTACACTTCCGGCTCACTCGTGGCGACCACGGCGGGGCGGATCGTGTTCAACGACATGCTCTTCCCGGGCATGCACTACTACAACTACACGTTGAAGAGCAAGGATCTGCAGCACGTCATCTCGGACTGCTACCAGGAGTTCGGCCGCAAGCGCACGATCGAACTGCTCGACAACATGAAGCGGACCGGCTTCACCGAGTCGACCCGCTCCGGCCTGTCGTTCGGCATCAGCGACCTGGTGATTCCGCCGACCAAGGAGAAGTACATCCTGGAAGCGGAAGGCCACGTGCTCAAGCAGCAGAAGCTGTACGATCGCGGGGTCATCACCGGGGGCGAACGCTACAACAAGGTCATCGACATCTGGACGCACGCTCGCGAGCAGATCACCAACGCGATGAAGATCGAGTTGGAGAATGACCTGCGAGAAAAGGGAGCGTACGTCAACCCGATCTACCTGATGGCGGACTCCGGTGCCCGAGGCGGTATGGAGCAGATTCGCCAACTGGCCGGGATGCGTGGTCTGATGGCCAAGCCGAGCGGGGAGATCATCGAGACGCCGATCAAGTCGAACTTCAAGGAAGGTCTGACCGTCCTGGAATACTTCAGCTCGACGCACGGTGCCCGCAAGGGACTGGCCGACACGGCCCTCAAGACGGCGGACTCCGGTTACCTGACCCGCAAGCTGGCTGATATCTGCCAGAACATGGTCTGCACGACGCACGACTGCGGCACCACCAAGGGCGTGACCCGTGGGGTGGTCTATCGCGGTGAACGTGTGGAAGTGTCGCTGGCCGACGCAATTCGCGGACGGGTCAGCCGCTCCAACATTGTGCATCCGATTACCGATGAGGTCATCGTCCGCGAAGGCGAACTGGTCACGGTCGACATCGCCCGCAAGATCGAAGCCATGGGGCTGGAACGGGTCCAGGTCCGCAGCCCGATGACCTGCGAAGCGGAACTCGGCGTCTGCCGGTTGTGCTACGGGATGGACCTGTCGACGGGGCAACTCGTCGAAGAGGGACTCGCCTGCGGCATCATCGCCGCCCAGTCGATCGGCGAGCCGGGCACCCAGCTCACCATGCGTACGTTCCACGTCGGTGGAGCGGCCCAGCGTCAGTTGCAGGACAGCGACCTCCGGGCCAAGAAGGCCGGTAAGGTCCGCTTCTCCCGCATCCGCAGCGTGACGAACTCTGAAGGTCAGAACGTGGTTCTGACCCGGAACGGAGAGATCGTCATCATCGACACGAAGGAACGCGAACTCGAGAAGTACACGATCCCCAACGGTGCCGTGCTGCTCGTTAAGGAGGAAGAGTCCGTCGCCGCGGGACAGGTGCTGTGCCAGTGGGACCCCCACTCGGTTCCGATTCTGTGCGATGTCGGCGGGACGGTACGGTACGAAGACTTGATCGAAGGCCGCTCGATGAAGGTCGAGCAGGAAGTCGGCGGACACATCCGCCGCACGGTCATCGATCATAAGGGCGACCTGCATCCGCAGATCGTCATTGAGGACAGCACCGGTAAGATTCTCAACTTCTACTACATCCCCGAACGGGCGATCGTGGAAGTCGAAGAGGGAGCCCACATCTCCGCCGGGACCGTGGTCGGCAAGACGCCCCGCGAAGTCGGCGGAACGCAGGACATCACCGGCGGTCTGCCCCGCGTCACCGAGCTGTTCGAAGCCCGCAAGCCCCGCGATCCGGCAGTCATCGCCGAGATCGACGGCGAAGTCGAGATCATGCTGGAGAAGAAGCGCGGCAAGCGCGTCATCGTCGTGCATGGTCCGAACGGTGTCGATCGCGAACATGTCGTCCCGCACGGCAAGCCGCTGCTGGTGCATACCGGCGACTTGGTGCGTTCGGGCGATGCCCTCGTGCGTGGTCCGCTGGTCCCGCACGACATCCTGCGGGTCAGCGGCGAAGAGGCGGTGCAGCAGTACCTCCTCCAGGAAGCCCAGAACGTGTACCGCGCGCAGCGCGTGGAGATCGACGACAAGCACATCGAGATCGTCGTCTCGCAGATGCTCCGCAAGGTCCGTGTCGACGATGTCGGCGATACCGATCTCCTGCCGGGGATCGTGATCGACAAGTTCGAATTCCGCCGCCAGAACCGGGCCTTGATGCTCAAGGGACGCATCACCGATCCAGGCGACACCGAATTCCAACTCAACGAAATGGTGCCGCTGGCCACGATCGAGGAAGTCAACGCCGCGATCGAAGCCGACGGCGGCAAGACCTGCAAGCATGGCAAGCCGCGTCCCTCGAAGGCCAGCACCCAGTTGCTCGGCATCACCAAGGCCGCCGTGTCGAGCGAGAGCTTCATCTCGGCTGCCAGCTTCCAGGAAACGACCAAGGTGCTGACCGAGGCCGCTCTGGCGGGCAAGATCGACAACCTGGTCGGCCTGAAGGAAAATGTGATCCTGGGGCACCTGATCCCGGCGGGCACCGGCTTCCACAACCACCAGTCGTCGGAAGTCCGCATCCGTCCGGAGGCTCAGCAAGAACTGCGAGACGAACACGCCCGCGTGCTCGCCGCTCGCCGCGACATGCTGAACGAATCCGAGGAGCAGCAGCGTCAAGCGGGACTCGCCGGCTCCGGCCCGCAAATTCCGTCCCTGCGTGATCTGCTGCCGGACGAGTAAGCCGTGACTGGCTGACCTTCGAATCGCAACTACGCCCCGAGGTTTCCTTGGGGCGTGGTGCATTGGGGGGGGGGACTCACCACATCGCCCTGTTCGTCGCATTCCACCACGTAGCCAATTGACATGGTCGAAAGTATCATGCGGTTTCCAGTAGGCCCAACGTCGACGGTTGCTCGCGACGATGGCAATGCCGCGTTTCCGGGATGACCAGCGTTCCATGAAGATTCACGAATACCAGGCGAAGGCCCTCTTCGCCAAGGCCGGAGTGGCTGTCCCCAACGGGATCGTCGCCAAGACTCCCGCCGAGGCCGCAGCTGCGTTCACGACCCTGGGTGGTCCCCTCGCCGTCGTCAAGTCGCAGGTCCACGCCGGGGGGCGCGGCAAGGGGACATTCAAGGAACATCCGCAACAGCGCGGGGTCGTGCTGGTGAAGTCTGCCGATGAGGCGAAAGCCAACGCCGCCCGCATGCTCGGCAGCACGCTCGTCACGATCCAGACCGGCGACGCGGGGAAGCAGGTCAATACGTTGCTCGTCGAGCAGGGGCTGGCCATCGAGCGCGAGCTGTATCTGGGGATCGTGGTCGACCGGGAGACGGGCCTGCCTTGCGTGATGATGTCGACCGAAGGCGGCATGAACATTGAGGACGTAGCTCACGACACTCCTGAGAAAATTTTCCGCGAACACTTCGATGTGTCGCTCGGCTTCCAGCCGTTCCAGGCCCGCCAGCTGGCCTATGCCCTGGGCCTCAACGACGCAGCGGTGAAGTCGGCTCAGGTGTTCCTGCCGAAGATCGCGAAGCTGTTCGTCGATCTCGATTGCAGCATGGTCGAGATCAACCCGCTGGTGCTGACGAAGGACGGCCAGCTACTGGCCCTGGATGGCAAGGTGACGTTCGATGACAACGCCGCCTTCCGGCACAAGGACTTGGCCGAGCTGCGCGACCTGAG
>JAYTFV010000276.1:0-1574 GCA_043734065.1 Planctomycetota bacterium | reverse complement strand
CATCCAGCCGTTCGGCACGGGTGAACTCGGGGGGCAACTGACTGATGTTGTTCGCCGTCCCTATGAAGAAGACATCGCTCGTGTGATCGGCCAGCCAAGAGAGGAGCGTGCCGAACAGCCGCGTTGAGACTCCCGAATCGCCATTGCCACCCACGCCCGCCAAGCCCTTCTCCAGTTCATCGGCAAACAGAATGCAGGGACTCATGGCGTCGGCAATCTTGAGGGCCTGCCGGACATTCCGTTCGGTGTCACCCACGAGTCCACCCATCAACGCCCCGATGTCGAGCGTCAGCACCGGACGACCCGTCTCGTTACCGAGTGCTCGACAGAAGGCGGACTTGCCGCAACCCGGCGGCGACAACAACAATCCCCCGCGGGGCTTCACCGACCGCCCCGGTTGCAGCGCCCGCCGACAGAAGTCCTTCAGGGCCGACAGTCCACCCAGCGACGCGAAATCCTCGCGTCCTCGATGCAGCGTGAGCAGGTTCTGCTTCCGCAGCGTCTGGGCCTTCAAGTCCCAGATGACTTCCGGCCGCAGGGCATCGTGCCGGGCCAGCGACAGGGCGAACGCCCCTTCCGCCTCGGCCCGCGTCAACCCGGCCGCCGCCTCCAGCAGGGCCTGCCACGCCCGATCGGTCGGAAGTCCGTCCGGATGATCGGCGAGCATCTCGGTGGCGATCTGGCCGAGCTGGTCCTGGGTCGGCAGTTCATGATCAACGATGACAAAGGCCCGTTCGAGTTCCACCGGGATCTGCACCAGAGGCGACAGCACGACGACAAACGTCCGCTGCTGCTTCCCGGCGACGAGCTGCTCGAACAAGGTCTGCACGATCTCGGGACTGTTCAGGAACCGATGGAAGTTCGGCAGCACGAGCAGCGTGGTGTGATGCTCATCGGTGTTCGACCCACCGGCTGGAGCCAGCGTCGGCAACGCCCGTAGTACGGCGAGGGGGTCATTCACTTCGGGCACCGTGGCGTTCGAGTCTGCCGGGAACCGCAATCCGCGGGCGATGTCCCACACGGCCAGCGTCCATCCCCGGCGACGGGCATGTTCGACGAGTTCCCGTTCGGCCTCATCGGGCTCGACGGTCTGGACCCACAGCCCGCTGAAGGCCGCGTGGATGTAGTCGGTCAATTGACTGACAAGGCTCATGGGAGGTTGTTCCTTCTTTTTTTTAGGGATGTGAGGGCGCTGGGAACCCGGAGCAGCGTGTTTCGCCGTCCCCCGGAAACGACACCGCCCCGCATCGCGACGAGCGACACAGGGCTGGACGACTCTCAAATTGACCGGCGAGGCCGAATCACTGACGGGCTGCCTGTGGAGTAGTGGCCGTGGTGTGAAACTCGCTCGTCAGTTGTTCGCGGCCGCTGATTCCCAGGGCCGCCTCCAGGCTGCGGGTGGCGTCGCGGCAGGACGCGCCGGCGAAGCCCTTGGATTGAATGGTGGTCTCCCCTTTGGGGGACACCGTGACTTCGATGGTCTTGGACATCAGGATTCCTCCACAGTGCGGATCTGCTTCTCGATCCGGGCGACTTTTTGCTGATACTTTTCAAACGAATGAAACGCGCGCTTC
>JAYTFV010000275.1:0-16234 GCA_043734065.1 Planctomycetota bacterium | reverse complement strand
ATCCCGTGCGCCTGCCCAGTCCCCAGGTGATCGGGGCCATCGAGGTATGGCTCAGCGGTCAGACCCCGCACGCTCCCCTGGCCGCTGGCCCACGCCGGTGGATGGTCTTGCACGCCGACCACCAGCAGTGTGTTCGAGGTGCCGTCCCGGATATCCTCGCGCGTCGTGCGGCGGTCGTACCCAAACACGCCCGCGCGGGGATGGGACTTCGGCAATCCAGCGGCATCCACTCCGACACCGGCCACCCCGACATAGTGCGAGGCCGGATATCCCTCATCACTCGCCACGGCGGTGACTCTCGGGTTCAAGAGTTCGGTGGCTCGCCGCCGGACGAACAGTTCATTGGCCGGGTCTTTCCAGCCGCGAGTTCGATCGGCGGGGATGCGCTGGCCTGGTTCGGTCTCTTCGCGATAGAGAGCCTGCCACCCCAGGCGTTCACCCCGAGGAAGCTCACCCCCGATCACAGCGGCTGGAAACGCACCGTGCTTGTCGTGCTGACCATTGAGCCAGCGTCCGAGGGAGGTCAACTGGGCCTCGACGGGATCGAGAGGAACAGCGGGCGGGTTGATCTCAGGCGGTGGGGGCCCGACCGGAAGCGGCTGATTGGTGACTGGCTGGGAAGGTGTGGCAGGCGGCCACAGCACAAACACCGCCACGCCGGTAATCATCATCACGGCCACCAGGGCCGCAGCTCTACGGGAGGCGATCCCTCGTCCCGGTGGTGTCAGTGTGGAGAGTGGGATCGGTGCGGCGAGACTGGCCACGAGGCCGCCTTGCCCCGCATCCTTAATCTCCAGCGGGGTCTGACACTCGGGACAGTTCCAGCGAGTTCCGATCAGGTGGCGGTCCTGAAGACGGAGTTTGGCCTGACACCCTGGGCAGAGAAACTCGAACCGAAACTCCCGACGATCGACCACGACTCGCTCCGTTGGTTCCTGATGCGATACCGGATGGCAGGAGTGTCTCGAAATTCGTCCCGGTTCGCTACGACAGTTTGTCAGGTGCGTCTCGAAAGGCGATCGGTCATTGGAATCTAGCCCGCCAGACTTCCGAAGTCTCTGGGGACGCGAAGTCTGACCGCTGGCCAACGGGCTTTTGCAGAGGGGGCGGTGGACGAGCAGACGAGCGGTCGGGTGGTGCATGGTTTCCGCGTGGGGTGGACTCGGTCATAATGCCCAGTCCAGCGGCTTCCCTCTCCACATTCGGACACGTCATGACGCTTCAAGAACTCCAGTCCCTGATCGATACGATGTACTCTCGCAAGGATGAAGAGCGCGGGATCGAGGGGACGTTCATGTGGTTGATGGAGGAGGTCGGCGAACTGGCGACCGCCCTCCGCAGCGGGACCAAGGAGGAACTGGCCTTCGAGTTCGCCGATGTACTGGCCTGGCTGGTGACGATCGCGAACGTGGCCCAAATCGACCTCGCGGCGGCGGTGCAGGCCAAGTATGGGAACGGCTGTCCGGGGTGCCACGCGATGGTGTGCGTGTGCGGGGCGACGGAGAAGCCGTAGTGACCCAGCCCCAGCCCCAGGGTTGCAACTCTGGGGCTTTCCGTGCCACCAAATCGCGATTGCCGCAAAGCCTGATTTACCAAGAACTTTAGAGAATCTCCCTAGTAAATACACTTATTGACACTTTTTCAGAACCAGCCGTATACTCCGCCGCCGTTTGGCCACCCCGGCAAGCTTGCTTGTCGGGAGTGGTGCGGCGTGTCCCACCTCTGCGGTCTTCCCCCCTTCGATTTGCCGGTTCTTCCTACCTCGACTGTTGGAGTTCAGCCTTTCGGCTGCCTCGACCGCGCTGGGCGATCAGGCACTGCCTGCTCCACGACAGGCTCAAGCCTGAACTCCAACAGTCGAACTCCCGGAACTCTCTTTGTGAACTTCCCCGCGATTCGATCTTCGACGCTGTGGGCGCTGTGGGCGCTGGCGCTGGGAGTCTGCGCGCTGACTGAGGTTCAGGCTCAGACGCCGCCGAGGCCCGGGCATAGTTTGCCGTCACTGTCCCGGGTCGAGCGCGTCCGGCTTCAGCCAACTCCCGATCCGGATCAGGCTCCCCGGGGACAACCGGCTCAGCAGCCCCAGCCCACCGACCCGATCTCCATCAGTTCTCAGTTTATTTGGCGCTGGAAAGATTCGGGTCAGGACATCTTCTACGCTCGCGGCAAATGTCGTGTGACCCAGGGACCGACCGTTCTCGAAGCCGATGAGATGGTCTTCTGGGGCGGAGCTGTCGAGTCGAGCGAAGAGGGACGGCTGACGATCTACCTCTCCGGCGATGCCCGGCTCAGCGAGCCCGACCGCACGGTGTCGAAGTCCTCGATGTTGGTCGAGCTGCACACACGGTCGACGATCCACTTTGACAAGACCCCGGTCGAGCAGTCGATGGCCAATTTGGGGATCTACAAGCGGGGAGACGCAGACCGCCGCCGCAGTCGCCAGGAACTGATGCAGACGCAGTATTCCGAGGTTGCCCCCGATGGCAGTCTGGCACCGTGGGACAACGGGTCGCTGCTCCTGGGCCAGACGACGACACCCGTGATGATGCCCCGCAAGGTGACGATCAACCCCCGCTATCTCGGGATGGACCTGAAGTTCCACAGCGATGTCGATCGTAACAAGGAACCGCCTGAGACGATGACCACCGTCCAAGGTGGTGTGACCATCGTCGTCGAAAACGTGCCGTTGATGATCGACGGTCAGATGGTCCTGTCTCGGATCGATCTGTCCGCGGATCGGGCGGTGATCTGGACCTCGGCCGATGGACTGGGCAACCCCGGCGGCGGGTTCGAAATGAACGAAAACACTCCGTTCCAGGTCTACCTGGAAGGGGACATCGTGGTGCGGCAAGGGAACAGCGAGATCGAGGCCAGCCATGCGTTCTATGACATCCGCGACCGCCGCGGCCTGCTCATGAACAGTGAGTTGCGGACCTACATCCCCGAGTTCGACTCGTTCCTGCGCGTGCGGGCCGACACGATCCGGCAGATGTCCGAAACCAGCTTCCAGGCCCAGCACGCCTGGGTCACGACCAGCCAGCTGGGACAGCCCGGCTACCGGCTCCAGGCGGGCTTCCTGACCATTGATGATCGCCCCAGTACGTGGGGTTCCCGCGTCGACCCGAACACCGGACAACCGCTGACCAGACAGTACCTCACAGCGACCAACAGCACGCTCTTCGTCGAAAATATCCCAGTGTTCTATCTGCCACGGGTGAGTGGGCCGATCGAGGATACCACCTTTCCGCTGAAGTCCGCCACGGTCGGATTCAGCGGTATGTACGGACCGCATGTCAACACGGTCTGGAACATCGACAAGCTGTTCGGGTTCGACTTGCCTCGGGGGACCGACTGGGATCTGTTGCTCGATGAGTACAGCACACGCGGTCCGGCCATCGGGACTCGTGGGCGCTATGAGGTGTTCGGCCAGATCCTGGGACAGCCCGCCCACATCACGGGGATGGGCTTGGCGTACTATATCCACGACACCGGGAAGGACCGACTGGGCTACCTTCGAAACAATCTCCCGTTCCCCGACGCAAACCGTGGTCGCGTTCTGCATCGGAACCGGATCGATCTCCCCTTTGGCGTCAGCTTGACGAACGAACTCTCCTACTTCCTCAACAACGACCGCAACTTCCTCCAACAGTATTACGAGCAGGAGTTTAACACCTCCAAGGACCAGGAAAACCTGGCCAACCTCGCCGTCCAGAACGACAACGTCACCGGCAGCCTCCTGTTCCAGACCCGGCTCAACAACATCTTCGACCAGACCGAGTGGCTGCCCCGGCTCGACCTCACCGTACTGGGTCAACCGCTGCTGAACGATGCCGTGACCTGGAGCAGTCACAGTTGGATGGGATACGGCCACATCCGTCCGGCCCAGGCCCCGACCGATCCGAACGACGCCTTCACCGCGTTGCCGTACCTGCCGGATGTGCAGGGGCTGGTGACGGGGACGCGGCATGAAGTGAGCGCGCCGTTCCAACTCGGTGCGGTGAAGGTGGCCCCGTATGCCCTGGGTGAGGCGGCGTTCTGGCAACAGGACATGACGGCCAATAATCTGTCACGGCTGTACGGCAGTGCGGGGGTGCGGGCCAGCGTCGAGTTCTGGAGGGCGGTGCCGGAGATCCAAAGCTCGATTCTCGGGCTGAACGGACTGGCGCACAAGGTGGTCGTGGATGCGGACTATTCGATCTCGGGCTCCACGCAGTCGCTGGCCAACATCCCGCAGTACAACGCCTTCGACGAAGACGCCCAGGAGCGGTTCCGCGAGCGGTTCCTGTCCCTCGAATTCGGTGGGACGCTCCCCGCCCAGTTCGACCCGCGATTCTACGCCGTGCGGGCCGGAGCCGGACAGAGCGTGACCGCAGCCTATCAGGAACTCGTCGCCAACCAGCAGGTGCTGCGTCTGGGCCTGCGACAGCGCTTGCAGACGAAGCGGGGTCCGGTCGAACATCAGCGGATCAAGGACTGGATGAGCCTCGATCTGGAAACCAGCATCTTCCCGAATGCCAGTCGCGACAACTTCGGCTCGACGCTGGGATTGCTGACCGCACGCTATATGTGGCAGGTCGGTGAACGCACGCAATTCCTGGCCAACGGGGTCATGGATCCCTTCACCAATGGCCAGCGAGTTTGGAACGCGGGCATCCTGAGCCAGCGCGGGCCACGGGGGAGCGTGTACGTCGGAGTGCGAGAGATCAAGGCCGGGCCGATCGACAGCGGCCTGCTCTACGCCAGCTTCACCTACCGCATGAGTGAGAAATGGACCACCACGATGGGGACCGCGTATGACATCGTCGAGGGACGTGATCGCGGCCAGTCGATGACCCTCACCCGCATCGGCGAGTACTTGCTGTTCCACGTCGGCACCGGCTACGACCACAGCCGAAACAATTTCACGGTCAATTTCATGCTCGAACCCCGGCTGGGCGGTGGCAGCCGCAACAACGTGATGCAGATGAGCTCACTGGTCGGCGGACTCCGTTAAGGACATGGTCCAAAATAACATCCCGATTTGAACAGAGGGATTTGAACAGAAGGGCGCAAAGGCAGCAAAGGGTTCCCTTCGAAGTTTCTTTGCTGCCTTTGCGTCCTTCTGTTCAAAATCAAATCGGGAAGTTGTTTCGGACCAGTTCTTAAGCGGTTTCTCCGTCGCCCCATATGCCAGAACGCGGGCGGCGAAGCGGAACGCCCTTCGCCTTGTGGCTGAAGCCCCTGCCAGCCAAGGCTGGCCTGCTGAAACAGGCAAACACGGGGGAGATTGGGAGGAGCGGGAGTCGCGATGTCTGTTGCGCCTCCAGCGAGCCGATCAGGCGAGCCGGAGGCCAGTTGACCACGCCAGATTGAGCCAGCGCGTTCACAAACTCGACCGCCCTGAAAACGCCGTTTCATCAGGCCAGGGCCAGCCCGTGGGGGCGAAGAGAATCGCCTCTCAGTTTTCAGGTGGGAGTCCAGCCTTTAGGCTGCCCGGAGCAGGCTCAAGCCTGAACTCCAACGGTATGACTGGCCAGCCAGAGCGGTTCGGCAGAATCTGCCGCGGGGTTCTGTGCGGAACGGATCACGAAGTTTTGACTGTCGTCCTGACCTGCGGGATGCCGATCAGACTGGATAGCCGCGATTGTGGTCAGGGGGAAGGCATGCACTCCTTCAGACCGGACAATCCTGGTGAGTGATGTGGAAAGGAACAGCCACCATGCATCCATCCAAACTCCTCCTCGCCGCCTTCATCGGTGGGGTATGTTCTTTGGCGGTGGGGGAATTGACCGCGCAACAACCGGTGCCTGCCGCTCCGACACGGGTGGGCCTTCGTGAAAACAACATCAGCGTGAGAAACGCGGGCCAGTTGCCAGCTCAACCGACCAGCCGAGGCGGCACGCGGCCCAACCAGCCAGCCTCCGAACTGTCGTACATCGCGGTGATCGGGGCGGTGAAGACCCCCACGGTGTTTGAGACGACAGAGCGGGCCATCCCGCTGAAGGCCCTGCTCGAACGAGCGGGCGGCGTGACGGCAGACAGCATCGGCACGGTCCGCGTCCTGCAGCATGCCCAGACTCGTTACATCACCGATCTGCAAAATCATCTCGACGTGGCTCTCACGGATGGTCAGGTGGTCCTGGTGCTGCCGCGTGGAGGTCGCCCCGCCCAGGTCGCCGATCCCCGCCAGGCCCCGCCGGATCGCTTCATCCTGATCTCCGGTCTGGCCCGCGGACCGCTGCTGTTCAACATCGGGAACCAGTCTCGCACGTTCGCCGATTTGCTCAAACTTCTCGGCCAAGCGCCCGACATGATCGACCGACAGCAAGTCTCCGCGACCCTGCCGCACGGACAGAAGTTGCAGTTCGACAGCCTGCTCGTTCACAACACGGTCATCGATTTCGACCCCCAGGCTGTGACCATTGAAGGTGTCCGCGAGGCCGTCGACCGAGGGTTTCGTTACGAACTGCCCGTCAAATATGAAAGCCGTCCGGTTGCTCCGACGAAGGAGGCCGTGCCCGCGAATGCCACCACGACACAACCCGCCGAGACGGCACCAGTCCCCGCCAAGACCGTTCCGACCCTGGCCACTCCCACGACCCCCTTGCCCGTGATCCGACCGCACACCGCGCCCGTGCGGACGCCCACGCCTGCGCCAACGTCCGCGACTTCCGACGCAAACACTGTTCGCCAGAAATCCGGGATCGAGCGGGCGGGATCCTCGATCCAGTTCGAGGAGCCGATGCCGTTTCCGTCATCGACCCCCATCGAATCGGGGGCCGTCGAGCAGGCCCCTAACATCAAGTCCGACGGACGACCTCCGCTGATGCTGCCCCGGTCTTGGCAGAATCCCGACGCCGCCGGGAATGAGCCCAATGCCGAAGATCCCGTCCGGACCATCGAACGCTCCTCGGCGGACCGCTCCACTCCGTCGCGGCATATCGTCACGGTTTCCGCCGAGGTGGAGGACCGGGAGTCGAGTCCGCCCTTGTCGAAACCGACAGCCGGGGCCGCCACGACCGACTCGGCGGGCTCTCCGGAGTCCCCTGCGACCCAGACATCGTTGTTCCGCGGTCCCCTCTCATGGCCGATCTTGCTGGCCACGATCGGAGTGGCGATTGCGAGCGTCGTCGTCTCCCGACTCCTCTCCCGAAAAGTCCCGCAGACAGAAGGTCAGGGAACCGACGCGGTCCGCTCAGCCGCGACGACTGCGGAAGCCGCTGCGACTCGCGAGCCTGCCCACGCGGACGAGCAGCGAGACCTGCAACGCCTCATTCTGAACAAGATCCCGCTGATTGAAGAGGAGGCGTCGCTGCCACCGGTGGATCGGCTGCATGGGATCGTGATCGGGAGCCGACGACTGGTGATCCATGATGCCCATGAGGCTGTCGCCGGACCGCACTTCAAAGTCAAAGCTCCCGGGGAGACGCTCGCGGTCGAATTGCAACTGCGGCGGGTGATGCGGGGAGATCGGTCCGCCACGCGGCAGACGGCAGCCGTCGTCCACACAGCCGAGGTCGTGGGCACGCGGTCCTCACGTGTCAGCCCCCTCGAAAAGGCGCTCCGCACCATGGCCCCGAGAACATTGGATCGGGGAGACCCGCAATGACGGTGTGCCTCGACTTCGGGACCTCCGAATTTCGCTGCTTGCGAAAGCAAGCGGGCTGCGTTATTGGACGCAAAAGTCCGGCGGTGTACCTGAGTCTGCCCACGGACGACACCGACCACAGCCTGCTCAAGCAGATGCGGATTCCGACCATTCGTTGTGACGACAGTCTGGTGGTCGTCGGTGCGGCGGCGCTGGATTTGTCGAAGCAGTTGCGGATTCCCTGCATTCCGCTGCTGATCGATGGACTGGTGCCCACGAATGATCCGCTGGGTCGCCAACTGATCTCGACGGTTCTGGATTCCATTCTACCGACTGTCGGGCAGCAAACCCCGTGCGGCCTGCTCTCGCGCAGTGCAGTCGATTTTGAACAGACGACCGACCTGCAACTATATGCCCAGATTTTATTGCTGAAAGGATACATCCCCGTGCCGGTGACCTCGGCGTCGGCCGTGGCCTCCGCCGAATTGGGGAACGACCAGTTCACCGGAATCGTTCTCGACTGGGGGGCCAGCGGAGCCAGTTGCGGAGTCTATCGCCTCGGCGAGACACTGCTGGAATGCAATTTAGTCAATGGGGGCGGCTTGGTGGACGAGCGCATCGCGACCCTGCGACATCGATTCAACTGGGATCGCGAAGGGAATCGCTACCTGGACACTCAATCGATCGAAGCCTGGAAGATGTCGTCTGGAATTCGGATCGATCAGCCGCGTTCCGAAGATGAGCAGCTCCTGGCCGAGATCTATCGGGAACAGTTGCTGACCATCCTGTACCGGTTCAAAACGGCGTTCAACACGTCGTCGGCTCCGTGGATCATGTCCAGTTCGACGAAGTTCCTCTGTGCGGGGGGCTGCACTCTGATCGGGGGGTTCCTGCCGTTGCTGGCGGAACTGCTCCGCGAAGTCGAACTGCCGATCGCACTGTCGGAAATTCAGGTCTGCCCACGTGACCACTTTCGGACGACACGCGGTGCCATGGTCCAGTTGGAACTCGACCGGCTGACCGAGTCGAAAATCGGTCGCGCCGTCATGCCCCATGCGATCTAGGGTCAGCCCGTGGACGGGATGGGTGCCAGCTCTCGTGTGACCCAGTATCCGTCGCTCGACACGGGAGCGGAGTATGTCTCGGGGTCAGGCTCGACCCCAGTCCGCGGACTCTCCGAGTTCGGTGCTGGCGATCACGAGCTGCCAAGCCTTTCCCGATTGATGCAATTTTTGATTTCGTATTGACTCTTTGTGGATATCTCCGGCATAACGCGGGCCGATTCGGAAGATTTCTCTAGCAAGGAGGCTGGAGCATGCGACGATTGATGGCTTGTGGAGTCATTAGCACTTATCTGCTGATGCTGGCGATTGGATTGTTCAGCCATGCGCTGGGCTACAAACCGAACGGTCATGTCGGGATGTATTTCCTGGTGTGGGACATGTACTGCGGCTGGTGTGGCTACGAGATTCGTCACCACGTCATCGCCGAGGGGGAGAGCGGTCAGTATTACGAGGTCACGCCGCCGCCGTGGGGCGAGTTCGTCCCGTACGGGTCGGCGGGCCGGCAACACTACGACTCTTCGGCGGCCTTCACAGGCATCCTCGCGTCGCACATCCTGGAGCATACGGACCACGAGCCGATCACCGAAGTCAGCCTCATCGAGGAAGCCTGGTCGAAGAAGTACAACCTGCCCGACTCGATTTACGAGAGTCGCTACGAAGCCCCCCACGAGAAGCACAGCTACTACCGCCCCCGCCTCCTGCTGTCGGCCGATGGGACAGTTCGGGAACGCTACCTCGCCTGGACCAGTTGGTTGGCACATCAGGCGGTGATGGACAATCCCCGTCTGCAAAAGGACGTGACCGGACGCCCCTTCGTGGTTCTTCAGGGAGTGCAGCAGGTCAGCCACTCCACCACGCGGGAAGCCCCGTAGCCACGTTCGCCAGAACGTGGGCTCCCCCCGCAGTAAACTCCCCACGTTCTGGTGAACGTAGCTACGAAGCCACAAGGTGACGACGATGTCCCACACTCCTGATCCCACCGAGACTCCCCTGGCAACGGCACCCCGCACGAGCCTGTGGACACGCTGGGAAGCATTCTTCTTCGCCGCAGAGCGACCCGTTGGGCTGGCGCTGGTGCGGATCGCGTTGCCGTTGGTGCTGCTAATTCCCACACTGCACCGGGTCTTTCGCGTCCGCGAATTCTATTCCCTGGCGGGAGCCCCGACGCCGCTCTGGGACAACTACGGTCAGCCGGAGTTCCTACCCATCCCGTCGGCTCCGGTGGCGGCGGGCCTGTATGCGTTGTTGATTCTGTCGCTGATCTCATCGAGTCTGGGCTGGCGGACCCGCATCTCGCTGTTGATCTCGGGAGTGCTGACGGCCTACTTCGGAATGGTCGACCTGATCAGCACGATGACCAAGTACACGGTCATTTCGACGCACGTGTTGATCCTGCTGTCGATGTCGGACTGCGGTCGAGTTTGGTCGGTCGATCGCTGGCTCGCGCTGCGGCGTGGCCTCGACTGGAAGGAAACCGGCCCCGCCTGGCCGCGTCGATTGGTTCAGATCCTGATCGGCATCGTCTATCTCGGGGCCGCGGTGACGAAGCTGCACACCCCTGCCTTCTTCTCCGGAGATCAACTGCGATTCTGGATGCTGTCGAATGCCAACACCGCCAATCCGCTGGGCGAGACTCTGTCGCAGTATCCGGGGCTGATCCTGATCATGGCGTATGTGACAATCGTGTGGGAGATTTCGTTTCTGTTGACATCGTGGAAGGGCACCCCGCGTACGCTGATGCTGGGAATCGGGCTGCTCTTTCATGTGATGACCATCTTCACTCTGGGACTGGTGGTGTTCCCGCTGGTGTACTTCGCGATCTACTTCGCGTGGTATGAGCAGCCCGACCACCTGACATGGATGGCGCGGTGGCACAGCTGGTTTGGCCGCGATTTCCGAGAGGCGTTGTCCGTCGCCGATGCGTCCGTCCCGGTGAGGGCAGGCTGGCGGATTCCGAGCCTCATCTCCTGGGCCGCGTGTGCGGGGTGTGCCATCGCCCTGGGGGTGTGGGTCGATCACACCTCCGACCCGTTCGGAGATCAGCGCCCCGAGGGACGCTACACGCTTCAGCCGATCAGCGCCGAACGACTGGCCGTACTGATGCGCAACGACCAGAGGGTCCAGGTCACCGATAAGGTGTTCGCCCTCGACATCGGCTCGGTGATGTTCAACGACAACCTCGTGGATCGGAAGACCCAATTCCGACACGGTGAGAAGGCGCTGGTTCAGTGCAGCCTGCTTCCGCCCCACGAAGACCTATACCTGGAAATCAACCTGCGCAACGAAGAGGAGCAGATCGTACGCCGCTTGTGGCAGGTCGTGTCGCGCGAGAACCTGCGGGGGCACTTCTGGTTCGAGATGGCGGATTCGCTGGCACCCGGCCCCTACTCGGTGGTCATCAAGATCAACGGCACCGATGCCGGTCGGCGGTCGCTGGAACTGCTGCCGGATGTCTCGGAGGTCACACACACACAGAGCGTCACCCGCCGTTCCGAGGGTTCAGCGCTACCGGTCGCGACCACAGTTTCGCCCGTGCGGTGAGACCCTGTCGCGGCGTTCGCCCAGAACGTAGCTGCGTTCGCCAGTACGCGGGCGGGCGAGCTGAGGCGCATCACCATGCCTCAGAGTGTTCCACCGGCGGCGACAGCGTCAAACCACAGCGTCAACTCCCCGCTCTCCCCGCTCTCCCCGCTCCCCTCGTTCTTGGCGAACGAGGCGACCCCGTTCGACCGCCCGCCATTTGACTTCCCTTCCCGTGTGTGGTAATTCCCATGCTGGGTCAACTTCTCTGCGTATTCCCGTGGACTCCCTGATCTCCTCCCCATTGACCTCTCGCATGAAACGGTCTTCTCTTCGCCGCGACTACCGGGTTCTGATTGCCGACGATGATCGCGGCTTTCGGGAGACGCTGGAGATCATTCTCGAACCCCACTTCCTGATCCTGGCGGTCGAGTGTGCCGAGCAGGCGATTGAGGTCGTCGAACACGACCCCATCGACCTCGTGCTGTTCGACATGCACATGCACGAACTGACCGGCCTGGAAGCACTCGTCCTGGTCAAACAGCTTCGTGCAGACCTCCCCTGCATCCTCCTCACTGCCGACTTTACAGAGGCGCTGATGCGGCAGGCCCTCGCGGCGCAGGCTCACGCGGTTCTCAAGAAACCGGTGGCGCGACGCGATCTGATCGTGCAGGTGGGAACTGCCCTGTGTTCCGTTTACGATGATCCCGAGTTGGCCGAGTGGCTGGCCTGTTGAACTCTCTGCGACTGGGGTGGTACTCTGGGGAGGAGACGCGTCCGCAGGACTCGACGATTCCGCTGGTCCATCACCCTGACATCACCGCTGGACTCGACTTCGATGGCTACCGTCACATTTCAGGTTCTGGATGGTTTCGAGGCCGGTCGCCTGTTCTGCGACCTGCTGACGCCCATCTCCATCGGGCGGGAAGAGGACAACGATATCCGCCTCAACGACGATCGCGTCAGCCGCTTCCATGCCAAGATCCAGGACGACGCCGGTCGCGTCATCATGACCGATCTCGACAGCACGAACGGTACGCGGATCAACGGCCACCCGGTTCGCATGCGCGTCCTCCAACTGGGGGACCAGATCCTGTTTGGACGCTGCCTGATGGTGTATGGCAGTCCGGAGCAACTGGCCAGTCTGCACGAGACGCCGAAGAAGATGTCTGATTCGGGGTTGTCGATCCTGCCGCCGGGCGACGAAGAAGGCACCCACATGCCTTATCCGCAGGAACCCGTGCCGCAGAAAGATCCCTTCGGACATCATCGCCCCGAGGTGCCGATGGGGCTGACTCCACTGCAGTCCGTGCAGGTGTCAGACCTGCTCTCCTACGTGCGGGCGAACGTGCTGTATATCCTGGAAAGCGGCGAGGAGCAGAAGCCCGTCCCGCTCAAGGGGAGCCAGCGCATGACCGTCCCCCCGGAGGCCTGGCACCTGCTGCAGAAGGTCCAACTGGATTTGTCGCAGTATCTCCGCGAGATCTCCGAGCCGGCACGGTAGCTGTTGCGATTTCTGTCACGCCAGCCCGACGCGCCAGCGAGGGTCGGTGCCCTGTGCCACTCGCTGGCGCGTCCAGCTCAACGAGACCTCTCCCGATGGACCAGACCGCCCTCGCATCCGCCCTCCAGTGGAACGAACGCTACGCCTCGCAAGCGGTCGAACAACTCACCGAACTGCTCCGCATCCCGAGCGTCAGCGCTCAGTCGGTTCACAACGCCGATACGCGCCGCGCAGCCATGTTCGTGCTCGACCAGCTCAAGTCCGCCGGACTGAAGACGGAGCTGTGCGAGACGCCGGGGCATCCGATTGTGTATGGCGAGTGGCTGGGGGCTCCCGGTGCCCCGACGGTCATGGTGTATGGCCACTACGATGTCCAGCCGCCCGATCCGCTCGACAAGTGGGAGACGCCGCCGTTCGAGCCGACGATTCGCAACGGGCTGATCTTTGCCCGTGGAGCCACCGACGACAAAGGGCAGATGTACACGCACATCCGCTCCGTGTCGGCCTGGCTCAAGACGGCAGGGAAGCTGCCGGTCAACGTCAAGTTCGTGATCGAAGGCGAAGAAGAGGTCGGGAGCAACCACCTCGAACTGTTCCTGCGCGAGAACAAGGAACGCTGCCGGAACGACATCGCGGTGGTGAGCGACACGAGCCAGTACGGGCCGGGTCTGCCCGCGATCACGTATGGGCTGCGCGGGATTATCGCGTGCGAGGTGCTGCTGCACGGACCGAAGCAGGATCTGCACAGCGGGATCTTCGGCGGGTCGATCGCCAACCCCGCGAACGCACTGGCCCGGATCATCGGCGAACTGCATGGCGAGGACGGGCGGGTGCAGGTGCCGGGGTTCTACGAGGACGTGACGAACCTCACTCCCGAGGAACGGGCCGAGTGGGCGCGATTGCCGTTTGACAAACAAAACTTCCTCGCTGGAGTCGGGTCGAGCGACACGTGGGGCGAAACCGGTTTTACGACGCTCGAACGCCGTTGGGCGAGGCCGACTTGCGACGTGAACGGCCTGCTCAGCGGGTACACCGGCGAAGGACCGAAGACGATCATCCCGAGTTGGGCGCTGGCCAAGATCACCTGCCGACTGGTGCCGAGTCAGGACGCTTCGAAGATCGTCGCTGCCTTGAGGAAGTTCGTTGAGGCCCGCGTCCGCCCCGGCCTGCGCCTCGAATTCAAAGAACACCACGGCTGCCCCGCGACCGTCTGCGACCTCACCAGCCCCTACATGGCCGCGGCGAAACGGGCGATCGAAAAAGGTTTCGGGAAGGCCCCGGTCCTGATCCGCGAAGGCGGCTCGATCCCCGTCGTCGGCACCTTCAAATCAGTCCTCGGTGTCGACACCCTGCTCCTCGGCTGGGGCCAGAACACCGACAATCTGCATAGCCCCAACGAGAAGTTCTCGCTGGAAGACTTCCAGCGCGGCATCCGGGCGAGTACGTGCCTGTGGTGGGAACTGGCCCACGGGTGAAGAGCCGTGACGTAGAACGGAATTTATTCCGTTCCTTCGAACCGAACACTCCACACTGGAGTCATCATGTCAGAACAACGCGCCTGGCCCATCTCCAATACCTACTTCCGACCCCTCTGGGTGGCGCTCTCTATACAGATTCCAGTTGCGATCTTCTGCCTGCTCCTACTCGATGGCGGGCAACTGGCCAATTTTTGCGGCATCACAATGATCGGGTTCTGGTCGGGCGCGGCTCTCATCATAATTCGCCGTCCTCACACTCCGACTGAGGCGGACACGACTCTCATCCAGTACGCCTTCGTGCCGCTACTTCCAGTGTCGATGGTCATCGCTCGGATCATGCAACGGTGGCCCTGATCTCGTTCCCTTGGTTGGGGCGGCAGGAACGGAATTTATCCCATTCGCTCTCGGTCCCAAGCTCCGCTTGGGACCGCATATCCCCGAAGCTCCGCTTCGCCCTCGTGCCAAACCGCAGCGGGCGGGCGGACGTAAGTCCCCCGTGCCCGAGCGACGCGCTCCGACCGAACAGCGGGCTTGCGAGCGATGCAGCACCGCCCAACACGTTGGACTTACGTCCAACGCTCGCTGTCGATATGGGACTCGGGCCGGTGACGCAAGATCGCTCCGCTTCGAAGACTTCGCGTCGCAGCGAAACGGAGGGAAGGGCGATCGTCCTGCAATTGATGCCACCTGCAATTGCGTGACGCTGGGGCTGCCCTTTAGGATGGATCACCGGTTCGCAGCCGAACAGGAGGACTCCCATGAGCGTGAAAGTGACCGTCCGCCAAGGACAAGCACAGTTTGCCGAGTTGATGCAGCACGCGGTTGATACGGGTGAAGCGTGCGTCATCCAACAGGACGGTCGGGACTACGCCGTGATTGTGGGCATGCGGGAGTGGAAACGCCGCAGTCTCGGAAGAAATCTGGACGCCCTCGGTCCAGAGTATCGCCTGACGCAGGTGCAGCAGCTGCGCACGGAAGAATTGCTGGAGCAGGGGAAGCAACGCCGCCTGACGAGGGCCGAGCAACGTGAACTCGACGCCCTGCTGCACGAGAGCGAAGAGGTGTTGACTCGCCGGACAGCGGCTCTGGACCGGCTCCCATGACGCGTGTCTCTGCGGCGCTGCGACGACGAGTGGAACAACGGGCCATCGGTCTGTGCGAGTATTGTCGTTCGTGTGCGGAATACACGGGACATGATTTCACGGTGGACCACATCCTGCCTGAATCGCTGGGGGGAGCTTCGACCTTTGGCAACCTGTGTTGGAGTTGCTTTTGGTGCAACAACTTCAAACACGCCAGCACTCAGGGTCGCGATCCGAGAAGCGGTCTGCTGGTGCGACTCTATAATCCCAGGATGGAGACATGGTCCGATCACTTTCGCTGGAGCCGAACGCAAGTCCGTGTCATTGGGCGAACTCCGATAGGGCGTGCCACGATTGAAGCCCTCCGCTTGAACCGCACAGTTCTTGTCCTCGCCAGAAAAGTCTGGGTCAGACACGGAATACATCCACCCGATTGATAAACGACGACGACTGAACAATATCGTGTGAAACATCCACAAGGGAAGGTCATCATGTCAGAAGAACGCGTCTTGCCCGTCTCCGACGAATACCGTCGACCGATCCGCGTGGCGCTCTACCAACAGGTCGCCGTCGCCATCCTGTGCCTGCTGATGCTCGATTTTGGACAACTGGCCAAGCTGTGCGGCCTGGTCATGATCGGCTTCTGGGCCGGGGCGGCGCTGATCATGATCCGCCGCCGCCTGAATCCGACAGCGGTGGACAAGTGGCTCATCAAGTGGTCCTTCGTGCCGCTGTTTGCCTTGTCGATGGAGCTTGCTCCGCTCCTCCAACGGTAGCTCTCCTCAAATGAATAGTTCTGTTGAACCGTTCTCTGGCTGCAGGAACGGAATGAATTCCATTCGTACGTACCGCTTGCGCCACCCCGGCTCGGGCGGCAGAATCTGAGAGGCTCTCCTCGCCTCTTTGTCCTCCCCGTCGGCCACTCTCAGGAACCACTCATTCACTGCGGAGGCCGGGTTGGCGCGTAAGGGATGACCCAGAGTCTGCGCAGGGGGGGAGAGTCAATGGGGGGCCAAACC
>JAYTFV010000274.1:0-3553 GCA_043734065.1 Planctomycetota bacterium | reverse complement strand
TCTTGTGACGTCTTCAGCCCCATGTGATTGCAGACCTTGGTGAGCATTTGAAGAATCTTTGTGGCCTCTTGCTCTGACAGCAAACCGATCTGCAGATTCAGATGCGCCCAGTGCTCAGCCTGCCGAGCCTGGCGCTTCTGGGCCATCAATACGAAGGTGGAGAGGAAGACTGCTTCCAAGGCGACGATCACACCCAGAAAGCAAAACGGGTAGGGGTCGAACGGACGAAGAGTGGTCATTCCCGCATTGATCGCCACCCAGCCAGCAACGCCACACGCGTGAGTGACAGCAAAGCCAATGCTCCCGGCGTAGCAACTGATCGTTTCACCGAGGCGATCAACTCTGGAACGCTGACGTGCGAATTCTTGTTCGATCTGCACAATCGACTCGATGTTGCCCTGGGCACATCGGGATATTTTTGGAGCTGAGTCATCCATGTTTGCCCTTTTTGTCAGTGCGAATACACACGCGACCTGTTACGGGCTCCTTTCCCCGATACGAGAAGAATTCTTGAGGGATCACACCGATCGGATGGGGGCGAGGTCACTGTTGGCTGGACCGCAGATTAGGTGCCCCTGTTTGTCGAACCGCGAACCGTGACAGGGACAGTCCCAGGTGCTTTCGTTGTGGTTCCACTCGACGATACAGCCGAGGTGCGGACAGATTGCCGAGCACTCGTGCAACAGACCGAGTTCGTCGCGATAAGCCGCGATTTTCGTGAGGCCACGCCGCACCACAGCCCCTTTGCCCGGCGCGATCTCTTGAGTCGTCCCCACGTCACCCCCTGTCACCCAGGCGCTGTATTGCAGGGCGACATTGAGGCTCTCTTTCAAGAATCTCTCGGCGGCGCGCAGGGTCTTGCGGGCCGGGTCGTAGAGGGTGGTCCACGGGTTCTGCCGACCGACAATCAAGTCTGTGAGCAGAATCCCGGCGATCGTGCCATGAGTCATCCCCTGACCGGAATCGCCCGTGGCAATAAAGACGTTCGGTCCGTCGAGCGGATTTCGGCCGATGAAGGCGAGCCCGTCGATCGTCTCCAAAACCTGTCCCGACCAATGGCAGCGGACACCACCGGTTACCGCGAATCGTTCGCGCGTCCACTCTTCGAGTCGGCGGTAGCGAGCCTCAGCATCATCGGCCTGCCCGGTCTTGTGATCCTCACCACCGACGATCAAGAGCTCTTCCGTCAGCGGGTCACCCAGCCGTTCTCCGGGCGAGTCGACGGCAGGAAGTGCTTGGAGTCGGGCATAGTGATAGGGATTCTGAGTGTCCCAGTAGAGCGCCTTCGTCACTGACCCTCGCGGCACGCCGAAGGCCAGAACGTAGCTCATGTAGGGCGCCTGCTTGGTATGGATCGTGACGAAATCGTTGAACGGAGTATTCGTCGCCACCACGACTGATGCCGCCGTGACGGTGGGGCCTTGACGTGTCCAGATGCGAGCGGGAGGACCACTCTCAATCTTCTCCACGTGGGTCTGCGTAAAGATGTGTCCGCCCATGCGGAGGATGGCTGTCGTCAGTCCGGCAAGATATTTCCGAGGATGAAACTGCCCCTGACGCGGGAATCGCAAACATGCGCCGGTGTTGAAGGTGGCCAAGGGGCAACGCGAAACGAATTCGACCTGTGACAGTCCGGCCCGCCGCGCGGCATGCAGTTCGTGCTCCAACAGGTTCGGTGACTCGCCGGGTGGGGCGAACAGAAAACCATCCAGCCGCTCGAAATCGCACTCGATGTTCTCGCGCGCGACGATGGCTTCGATGCGGTCGATCGCCGCCGTATGACTTGCCGCCGCCAGACGCGCCCCCTCCTGACCGTGCCAGCCCTCGATATTTACATAGCGATCATCGATCGCGTTGGTGATGTGAGCGGTCGTGCGCTCCGTTTGCCCACCACCAATCGGGCCGTCATCCAGCACAACAACCGACCTCCCCTCCTGCAGCAGCAGGTACGCGGTCGTCATCCCCGCGATGCCCGCACCGACAACGCACACGTCGGCCTCGACATCCGCAGTCAGCGCGGTGTGGACGGGAATCTCTCCCGTCTGCATCCAGACGGAGGTGGTTTGTTCCAATTTCGCGTTCATGATTCAGGTTCCTTCAATACAAGTCTGTGACTCAGGGGGTCATCGGCACTTCCAATGGAACGCCTGGTTGTTGACGACGCCACGCGGACGAGGCAGGGTAGGCCGAACGGCGGGCGCGGTTGATGCCTCCCAAGGGACGATGCGCGGTGAGCGCATGCCACACGTTGAACGCGAGGTTCCGGTAGGCATCCTGCGACCGCAGCGGGGCGATCTCTTGGCGCGGGAGCAACAGATGGGCAACCGTTCGATACGGGGATTCGCTTTCCGGCCACTCGATGGTGGGATCTTCGACGGGCATCGATTGCTCGGATGTGCGAAGTTGCACTTGGAACTCAAACAACACCTGCTGCGTTCGCAGAGTTTCTTCGAGCGATAAGCGCATCGCGTCGCCCTCGGAACCCAATTGCTTGATCAGATCCAGATACGAGTCAAGTCGATCTCCGGCCGGCTTCGCTCGGTACTTGGCCACGTATTTTCCGAACCGAATCGGCGACGCGCTGAAGTAGGTGTTGCTGGCCGGATGCGCGGGAAGGTGTCCCACAATTTGGGCGACCGCCAGCATCTCGCGCCAATGCCAGTTCAGCGGGTTCCAGTCGCCGCCGGTCAGGGCTCCTTGCGCTGTCGCAAGCGGGTTGTCACCCACTTGCACGAGAACCTGTTCCACTCGCAGAAAGTCCTTCACGTTCTTCGCGAAGAACACCGGGTGATTGATCATCAGGAAATCTTGCGTCGGGCCACTCGCCTCGTCCATCGACATCAGATCTCCGGTCACTCCCAGCACCTTGATCGCCATTCCGCGGCCGTCCGGAATGGCATCGGCCTGCGGCTGACTGGCCGCGTTGGAAAACCGAACCACCGCCCGATGAGCGCTTTCATGGGCAAAGAGTCCCTGTGCCAGATCGTCGGGCAGGTTCGGCAGCACCCGCAGTTCCCCATCGGCGTAGCCATGTGCTTTGACGTGGACGTCGGCGACAAACTCGCCGCTCTTGGCCTGGTGCCGCGCGAGCAGCAGCTTCGTCGCCTGGACCACCCGCTCGATGTCCTTCGCCTCATCCAGCGGGATCGTTTCGACGGCATCGGTGTACAGCAGGGGTTGGTTCGCATTAGTCATCGCACGCTCCTTGATAAGAGTGAAGTGGAATTGTCCAAGGGCAACTTCGATGTACTCACTCGGTCACAGGTTGCTCATGCTGATCAAGTTTTCGACGAATCGCTTCTGGCAGATTTGGATTCTTTTTCAGGCATTTCCGAATCCATTCGTTCTCAAAATCCTGGTTGACCCTCGTCAGATCGTTGTCGACCATCGCCTGCAGAATGTCCTCGGGAGTTCTCGGACTCCTCGCCAGGATCATGAGCGTTCCAAGTTGATGGCGACCGTAAAGCCTTCGCAGAATTTCGGGCGTCGTATTGGGGTTTGTCGCAATCCGGTTGTCGAGTTCATAGCCGTCCTGGATGTCTGCAAATAGCAA
>JAYTFV010000273.1:0-2407 GCA_043734065.1 Planctomycetota bacterium | reverse complement strand
CACTGGCAGCGGGGATCAACCTGCCCGCGCGGTCGGTGGTGATGACCACTCTCATGAAGGGCCCGCCGGGGCGGAAGACGATCATCGACGCCAGTTCTGCGCATCAGATCTTCGGGCGGGCCGGTCGTCCGCAATTCGATACGCAGGGGTACGTCTACTCACTCGCGCATGAGGACGATGTGCGACACGCCAAGTGGAAGGAACGCTACGACCAGATCCCCGAGGACACCAAAGACCCGAACCTGATTCGGGCCAAAAAGGCCCTGAAGAAGAAAATGCCGACGCGGCGGCCCAATGAGCAGTACTGGAACGAGCCGCAGTTCCAGAAGCTGATCACTGCTCCACCGGGGAAGCTGGCGAGCAAGGGGCAGTTGCCGTGGCGGCTACTCGCGTACCTGCTGAAGTTGTCTCCGGATGTCGGTCGGCTGGTGTCGTTTGTGCGAAAGCGGTTGCTCGATTCGGCGTCGATGGAGCGGGCCGAGACGCGGTTGCAGGAGATGCTGCTGACACTCTGGGCCGGTGGGTTCCTCGCCCTTGACCCACCTCCGCCCGCGACGCTTAAGCAGCTCATCATGTCGCACCCCTGGGACGGAGAAGTGGCGGTCGACGAGGACGACTTCGAAGAGCCCACGAGCGTGGCAGTACGTGGGACGGGCCCCTTGGCCCGTCCGTCGGAGGATGAGTTCGGGGCTGGGCTGGATGATGACGAGGCGAGCCGGGCGGCGTCAGCCCCCGGACCGGATGTCGCGGACTCGTTGCCAGACGCACAGGTCCGGGGGCTGACGCCCACCGGCTCGCCTGCGCTCGCGTTGACCTTCGGTCGTGCTGCCCCTCCGGCACCTCCTTTGCCGGAGAAGAAACCCCCGACGAAGAAATCCCGCACCGCCGAACTGCTGGGCCTTAAGACCGTCGAGGCCGCAGCCGCCGAACTGGCCGCCGCCCCGCCGCCGTATCTCCCGACCACGGCGACACCGACACCGGACCTCGACAAGCTGCTCGTCTTCCGCAGCGTGAACCCGATCTACGGGGCGTATCTGCTGCAGCATTTGGGTCTGGCCG
The DNA here is from genome assembly GCA_043734065.1 of Planctomycetota bacterium. GTDB lineage: Bacteria > Planctomycetota > Planctomycetia > Planctomycetales > Planctomycetaceae > TH-plancto1. The sequence goes on along the minus strand of JAYTFV010000273.1, from coordinate 1,348 downwards.
ATGCGTGCGAGCGGATTCAGATTCTGGAGAGCCTGCTAGAGATACCGACCTCCATGATCCGGCAGGTCCGCGTGCCGTGGCCAAAGGATCTGCCGCCGGGTCCGCTGGGTCTGGGTCGCATTCATGACGAGTTGATCTCGCGCGGCCTCGCCACGCTGCAAGAACTCAACCCCGCTGCGGCTCCGCCTCAAGACGAAGACATCCCGTTCGAGGACCGCAAGTGGCCGATCCCGCTGGGCGACCAGCTGCGGATGCTGTTCGACAGCGACTACCCCGGCATCCGTGAGACGCCGATTCGAGCGGTGTGGATCATCGGCGATCTGCAGTTCTTCAACTACGACTTCCAGAAGTATGTCACGAGCCGCGACCTGACCAAGCAGGAAGGGCTGATCTTCCGGCACGTAATGAAGATGATTTTGCTCTGCGGCGAGTTCTCGCAGGTGACGCCGATCGGGATGGACAATGCCGTCTGGCGTGACGAGCTGCGCGACTTAGCCGAGAAGCTGACACAGACCTGCCGCCAGATCGACCCGGAGAGCACGGACCAGATGCTGCAGATGGCCCAAGCGGGGGATGGTCTGGTGAAGTAGCTGCACTCGCCAGAGTGCGGGCAGCCCGCGTTCTAGCGAACGCAACGACGACTCGCCTTCCCTGGGGAGGCCCGCTACTTCCCATCTCGGAACGGGAAGCTGGCAATGGGGATGAGGTCGTCAGCAGCGGCTTGGTTGCGGTTGTTCATGACGAACCCGTACAGGGCGACTTTGCCGCTGGTCAGTTCGGCCACGTAAATGCCGCTCAAGCCCGGTGTCCCGTTCGCCAGCCCCTGCGTCCTCAAGAACCCGGAGGTCATCACGTATTTGGCATTCTCCACCACTCCAAAGTCGGCAGCCACGCTGCGAGTCCAGACCTGTGTGAAATCTCCGGCTTGCAGGTTGTGGACCGCACCCACGAGCCGCCCGGTCACGGAGTCGAGAACGAACACGGCGTCGCTCTGATTGATCATGGACGGTGCCGTGCAGAGCGAAAACTTGTCGAGGCTGGTGGCATCGGCCTTCAGAGGCTCATGCGGCCAGTAGAAGGAAATCCCCAGGCCCAGGACCAATCCACAAGCCAGTAAGGCGAAACGATTATTCAACACGGGGGGCTGCACGACTCACTCCTTGGATGGGGCCGGGGTGCGGGATACGCACGGGATGTCTGACGGGAATCCTACCCGGACGGGACGATTCCGAGAAGCGGTCTGGGGGGACGAGCGGGGCAACGCACTGTTTCACACTGGATGAGCTGTCAGCAGTCAGCGATCAGCATTCAGCCAGAAAGAGACCGCCCAAATTGAAGAAGTGCGTTG
>JAYTFV010000272.1:0-4885 GCA_043734065.1 Planctomycetota bacterium | reverse complement strand
ATAGTGGGTTATGTCGATACTACGCGATCAAGGTATACCGTCTGTTCTCTTCAGGAGACACAACACAAACATGGATCACGTTTTCGTATCTTTTCGCCGTCGCCTGTGCCAAGTCCAGGGGGGAGCCATGTCACCTTGGGCCGAGATTGTCTTCAATAGATAAAAGAAAAGCCCACCGGGCTGGCCCTTAGGCCAGCCCGGTGGGGGTGGTTGTCGATTCAGGGGGGCGTGGCAGTTGCGACGCGAATTGCCCGATGCTTCCATCCACGTGACTCGGATGTTCAATGACGATTCTTTCGGCGACGATGGCGCATCGGCGTCGGGGGCTCCGTGATGAATCTCCGGCGGATGATCTCGCGTGCGACCTCCGACAGCAAATCGTGAAGCGGTGTTCCCGATACCAGGGGATATTGTCGCAAGTTCGATGGGGCTGGCAACCTTCCGGTTCGTGTTGTCATTCAGAACTCTTGTGGGGGGGGAAATGAAACGACCCCGGAGTTGAAGCCGGGGTCGTCGGGGAGTGAACACCAGAGCGGTGTCACCTCTGAATGTCATAGCGGTTAGAGGGAGGGTGGTTCGTATCCTTCACGTGGGAGGAATGAATACCGATCGTGGCGAGAGCGTTTGAGCTTCCTGTTCGTTTCGACGGGAGGCGGTGCCGTCACCAGCTCGTAGGGACTAGTGAGTCCTCGTTCACGCATCAGGCGATCCAGCTTCAGCGCTCGTTGGACCGTTGCCTGATGGGTATTGAGTGACGCCGCGATGTCGCGTTGCTTGATGTGTTCGGCGGATTGCCGTGCCACTTCGGTCCGGATCTGCTCACGAATCGGAGGATCGAAGAGGTCGATGGTGATCTCACGCGTCAGAAACTCCTGCAGTTCGGGAGCCCGATCGATGTCTCGTACGATTCCGCCCAGAGAGAGCTTGATCTTCGCCCGAGGAAGCAGGTGTCCGCTATCAATCAGCTGGACAACGTAAACGTGAAACTCCGTAACCAGAGACCGCAACAGGTCGCCGAACTCGAACGAGTGCAGCGCCAAATCGCGGGAGACTTCTTCGAACTGGGCTCGCAACTCCGCCCCCTTCTCGGGGAGTTTGGGGCGCTGCCGTGACTGATTCTCCAGAACCTGTCGACGACGAGCCAAGTCGCATTCTCGGTTTTGGAGATCGATCAGCATCTCATTAAGTAGTGGCTGAGAGCCCGACTGGAGAATGGCGGACTTGAGCTGAGCTTTGTCCTGATCACATTGGGACTCCGCCGCTTGAAGGTCTTGCCAGTGACGATGGTCATGTTCCCGATCGGCCAGTGCCTTGTGGATCAGTTCGGAGAATTGTTCCTCGAAGCCGTCCAGCTGCGAGAGTTCCGCTGTAATCGCCTCCAGGATTCGCTGTGCGGCCATTTGACCGCTGAATCCGAGGGAGTTCCAGCACTGGTAATGACGAGAGCCGTTGCACATCAGGTGATCCGGGATCCCATTCCCGCCCCAGACCATCTCGCGTCCACAATAGTAGCAGGTCGCGCACTGCCCTGGGAATCGGGTTCGCTTGCGGTTGTTTCGGACGCGGCCATCGGAGGAGTCTTTCGGACGACCGAGGCGCGCGTGATGGGCATCCACCTCCGCGAGAACCGCATCCAGTTCGGCAGGGTCAAAGTGCGCGAGGTGCGGTTCGTGTCGGAATGTCGGACCTGCCGGATTCACGACGGAAATGCGACGACCCGTTTGATTCTGCTTTTCAGAACGCCGAGCACCGCGTTGTGGCATCCCCTTCAGAATGGGATTGTGATAGAGCCGACACACCATGGCCCCGTCCCACTTGTCCTTGCGACAATAGGGACCGGTCGGCACCGAGTTTCGATTGAAGTCGTCGGCGACCGCCGTCCAGCTCTTGGTTTTTTTCAGGATGTCGAGTCCCTTCCGGAGGATCGGTGTCGCCGAGTCATCTTTCCGCCATTCGCTGTAGAACTTCGCACCTTGCGGCTTGATCACGCCATATGAGGGCAGCGGTACTGCCCCGCCGTTCCGCTTGAAGCGGTTCATCTGCTTGTGTTTGATCCGGCGAGACGTTTGAGAGCAGTGACTGACATGATCTTTGCAGGCGGAGATCAAGTCTTCTTCCCAAGTCTCATCGTCCGTATCGCATCCATCATGGGGGGCAATGCAACGGGTTCCGTTGTCGACCGCCATCCCCCACAATTCCACAGCTGCCGTGCCACGCACCATCCGACCGACATCCTCCATGATGACCAGATCATAGACACCGCTCCGGATGAGCTCCTCCACTTCCGCGAGTTCCGGGCGGTCCAGACGCTCCCCCTTCCCCTTCGTGGCAATCACACGAAACTCACATGGACCTGCGTAGAGGTCAGCCACCTCCTGTTTGCCGTGGTCGACCTGATCCTCCAGGCTCAGTTCCTTCTGGTTCTGACAGCCACTGATGCGGGCGACAATCAAGACGTGCAGGGTGTGCCCATTGCGGGGCACCAACGGTTTAGAGATGGCCATCTTGAACTCCTTGTCGGAGACCGTCCCCACTCGTTGGACCGGCACGATGTGGGTAGATCTTCCGATTCCAAGAACTGATGCCAGACTCACTGTGAGTCTGGACCGTGGATGCCAATCCGACCGGGCGGCGGTCGACTGGCGGTGTGTTGCCGAATCGTGTCGGGAGCAATCGCGATCCATCCGCTGCACTGGTGTCCCAGCTAGCCGATTAGCGATTGCTCGATATGAAGCGGCTCGGTGTCTGCCGAACTGGCCCACGCCAGCTATGGACTAGGCACTTGCGCATCCCGATTTTTGGGGACAGCCAGCAGAATTCTGAAAAACCTCTCGATCCCCTCACCAAAATTCGATGGCAGGGCATCATTCGGGGCGTTACTGGCGATTGCTCAGCAAATCTTTGGCATCCAATTTGGCCAGAAAACGCATCAATCGCTGCCTCCGCAGACACCGGACCCTCAAGCTCCGTGGCTTGACCCCATTTTGTATACCGGGGGTTTATGAGACTCGGGACTGTGGAGTTGGGGCGGAGCCCACGGGAACCAACTCGACGACAACTGGACGGTCCAGACCAGCGAGCAAGTTACTCGTCCAGAAAGGCTTTCCGGTTGTGGGCAAAATCGGCAACGGATCTCTCATCAAGCAGTTCGTCGGCGTTCAGACTGGAACGATTCGAGGCACTGCGGTCTGCCGCCGATTCGGAGCGACGATTTGAGTAATCGTAAAGCGAGAGATACAGTCCGTGCAGCAGTCGACTGTGAGCAACGTCGTTGCATGTGTCTTGCAGCCAATCACCCATCAACTCTCGCCCGGTAGCGGTGAGTAAGAACCTCGCTGTTCCGGGATGTAAACCAAGCACATGCCCATGAAACAAGGACTGACGCTGGATGACACGACTTGTGTGCCAGAAATACATAAACAGGAGTGACTCTTCATTCACACCATGATCCCTATTCAGTTTCGGCAGCAGTCCGTAGTACCAGACATTCGAATAGCAATGATGAAAGGCGGCCCTGGATTCATAAGAGATCACATCGAGAACGAGTTTCTCCTGATCACATCGACTCCGGCGACCGAACTGCCGCATGAGCGAGTCCCACTGGACACGCGCCATCTCGATGGCTGCACCAGTATTCGAGTGTCGGCTGAGAGAATGGCATGCTTTGTCGAGAAGTGTTGCGGACAGACTTTCATACTTCTGTCGGAGTTCTGGTGACCACTTGGCGCTACGTAAAAGCATCAGCGAGTTGTCATGGAACTCTTCCATGGTAAGCCCTTTTTCTCGACTACCATGCAGTAGACCATTGAGAATCTGAACCTCACGTTCTTGATCTACCCGGCGCCCCGCTCTCAGGAATGCATCATCAAACACTCGGCGACTGCCTTGGGATCTCATCCGCGGTAGCAACGATGCCAGGAGAAATCGTTCCTGAGCATCTCGTTCGAGGGTCGCTTGTTCCTGACGGCAACTCGCCCAATAGTGCTCGATGACCTGGCCATGATTCCGTGACTGCAACCGCCGATTCTGCCGTTGTGCATAGAGTGGAGTCACCTCCATCCACCACTGGTCAACATCCACCGGGCCGAACGGTACATTCTGTTTACGACAGAGCTCAAACTCGAAGTTCTCGCTCCCGACACTCAGCGTCTGGCGCAGACCACTTTCCATTCGCTCTGGCTCCGTGTCCGAGAAGGATAGACTGACATCTTAGCCTGTGAGTCTATCAACTCCTCGGCCACGAAAACACCACGAGTCCGCAAACAACCAGGCAGTCCTGGCAGTCAAAATGCCCCTTGAGAATGAAGTACGTCGAAGGCTGGTCCTTCCTCATAATCACCTGCGTTTCTCAACGCCTTGGCAATGGTGACTTTCGTGATCAGGGACAAAGTCATCCGATGACAAGTTGAAGAGCACGTCATTCGTAGGGGATTGTCCCCGCAGCCAGCGGGCGAGTTGGTGCAGCATGAGGCCGGCGGCGATGGCGGCGGCGTAGAGGGTGCTTCGGGAAGTGCAGGAGCCGGGTTGCGCCTCGGCTTGCGGAAATAGTTGGGCGGTGTAATGGCTGTGAGTCTCGGGACTGTGAGCGGTCAGGATCCGCAGTGTCTCGCCGAGCATGCGTCCGTCGGACCAGAACTGGCAGCGGTGCTGGAGGGCTCTCCAGATGGCAGTCCGGGCACTGATCGAGTCAACGGCGCAGAACACGGCTTCGCCGGTTTCGAGGTCGGGGCGGTAGCGGTCGGGGATTGTTGTGACGATGATCTCGGGGTCGATCGCGCGGATGTGTTCAGCGGTGGCGGCGACCTTGAGCTGGCCGAGGTCGCGGTGCAGGTAGCCCTGGGTGGTGACATTGGTGGGCTCGACGGTGTCGAAGTCGATCAGCTGG
>JAYTFV010000271.1:0-3816 GCA_043734065.1 Planctomycetota bacterium | reverse complement strand
GGATCACCACGCCGCCCGACTCGCCCCGGCAGATCGCACTGATGGCCAGCGCGGCCGCATCGTCCGGGCAGCCGAGAATCTCGCGACTCCACCCGGCTCCGAGTTCGCCAGTGAGTCTCGCCACAGCGGGCGTACTCGTCACGGTAATCAATTTCCAGGAGGTCACGCCCAGCGCCATGTCAGTCTTCGCCGCTCCAGCCTTGGCCCCGGCGGCGCTAGCCCGGATGAGTTGGGCTTTACTCACCTTGAGGAAGTCATGCGCGGTCGGGGTGAGGATCGCCTTGTCCGGGATGATGATCTGCGTAGCCCCGGTCGCTTTCTCCGCGAGGAGTTCGCCGGTGATGACGCGGTCGGAGAGGTGAGTGGTGAGTGGTGAGTGGTGAGTGACCGGAGAAGCAGGCAGGAAGGTTAGCCCCGCTGGCTGATGGCTGATCGCTGACCGCTGACCGCTCCCCTCTTTCGCTAACCTCTCACCACTCACCCCTAACCCACCAGCCGCAGGCGTCCCTGCCGCGCTGAGTTGCCTCAGCACGTTGGCGACGATCTGGTCTACGGCGGTCGAGTCGAGCATGGGGGAAGGATCAGGGGTGAGGGGAATTCCCGTAGCTACCTTCGCCAGAAGGTGGGCGTATGTGATCGGCGTTCCTGGTTGCCAGTAGGCTTCGGAAGTCTGTCCCATTCATCGGACACGGGTTCTAGGAGCCCACGTTCTGGCGAACGTAGCTACATCAGTCCGCGATCCCGATGATCGCGAACCGCACCGGCGTGTCGACGCGGCCCATATAGTCTCGGATGGCCGCGCCGTCAGCAGTGATAATGACTTGGTCGCCCATCGAGCTGCCGAGGTGGTCAATGGCAATCTGCGGCTCTCCATCATCACCGCCAGCCAGGTCCAGCGGCTGTACGATCATCAGCTTCCAACCGTTGAGGGCCGGATGCTTGATCGTGGCGTTCGTGCGACCGATGACTGAGGCCAATTGCATGGATGGTGAGTGGTGAGTGGTGAGGAGATTTGTCGTAGCTACCTTCACCAGAAGGTGGGCTGAGACGATCGGCATTCACGGTGGCCAGTAGACTTCCGAAGTCTCCGAAGACTTCGGAAGTCTGTCTCGTTGGTCGGATGCGGGATCAGGCCGCCCACGTTCTGGCGAACGTAGCTACGGCGGTTAGACGATGCGGAGGTCATCGACCATGCAGCAGCGCCTGACGCGGCAGAATGTGAGCGGGTTGGTCACGCCCTCACCGGTGGGAGTGGCGATGCTGAATGACAGATAGCCTTCCCCGCCGAGGCCCAGTCCAGCGGGCGAGGCCCCGTTCTTGATGAACAGGGTCGTGTCCATTGCCTGGGCCATGTGGCTCATGTTCCGCACGTTGCGGGAGTGGATGATCGCGGTGTGGCGGAAGCCGTGCTCGAACTCCACGGCCAGGTCGACGGCGTGCTGGAAGTTCTTGGCCCGCACGAACGGGACGAAGGGCATCATCTGCTCCTCGGGCACGAACGGGTTGTTCGTGTCGGTCTCGCCGTAGAGCAATTGCGTTCCGGCGGGGACGCGGAGGCCGATCTTTTCGGCCAGCACAGCCGGGTCTTTGCCGACGAGATCGCGGTTCAGCACCCAGTGATCTCCGGGCTTGGGCGGCGGCGAAAACGCGACCTTGGTCAGAGCCTCGACCTGTTGAGCATTCAGCCGGTACGCCCCATGTCGGCCCATGGCTTCCATCAGAGCGTCGAAGATCGGCAGCACGGCGAAGACTTCCTTCTCGCCGATGCACAGCAGGTTGTTATCAAACGCCGCCCCGCTCACGATGCAGCGGGCAGCGTTGTCGATGTCAGCTGTCTCGTCGACGACGACCGGCGGGTTGCCGGGGCCAGCGACGACCGCCTTCTTACGACTGGCCATCGCAGCTCGGGCCACGGCCGGTCCGCCGGTGACGCACAGCATCTTGACCCCGCGATGCTGGAAGATCGCGTCGGCGGTTTCGAGGGTCGGCTTCTCGATGATCGTGACGATGTTCTCAATCCCGATCGCCTCGGCGAACAGCTTGTTGAATCGCCGCACTCCTTCGCAGGCGATCCGGGCCCCGCTCGGGTGCGGGTTCACGACCATCGTGTTGCCGCCCGCGACCATGTTGACGATGTTTCCGGCCAGCGTCGGCAGCGAATGCGTCACCGGCGTGATCGCCCCGATGACGCCGAACGGAGCGTACTCTTCCACCGTCAACCCATGGTCGCCGCTGAAGACGTTCGACTTCATGTACTCCGTGCCGGGCACGAGCTTGATGATCTTGAGCTTCTCGATCTTGTGATCGAGGCGACCGACCTTGGTCTCTTCCAGCTCAGCCCGTCCGAGTTCATCGGCCTGCTGCTCGCACATCGCCTTGACGATGCGGCAGACTTCGGTGCGAGCGGCCATCCCCTTCTTACTCAGTTGAGCGAAGGCTTCGGTCGCAGCTGCGACGGCTTCGTCGACCGTCTGGAAGACGCCCCAGTTCCCACCGCCACCGGGGCGATAGCCGTTCCCGTTGGAGGCCGAGACAACGGGGATGCCGTTGGCCTTGGGCGGAATCGGCTGGGGATTGATCGAGGCCGGACCGCCGGGAGCGGGCCACTTGCCGAGCTGGGCCAGGACCTGTTCGACGACGGAACGGATGGCGGTTTCGTTGGTTTGCATGGTGGTTGACCTGGGGTTCAGGTGGTGTGATCGGTGTGTTGTTGTGCGAGGTCGTGGTACTTGAGGAGGAGGTCGTTGGTCCGGTTGTCCCAGAGGAGTTCAAAGAGTCCAGCAATCGATTGTGAGAGAAGAAGTCCGAAGCCAAATCCCAATGAGGAACAGATTGGAACGAGAGCTGGAAGCATCCAAGGATTTCCTAGAACACTGTCGGTAAACTCCTTGTGCAACAATCCCCCGAGGATTAAGAACAGTGAGCAGCAACCGAGTTGAAGAACGATTAACCAAGTTCTCCACCCATTTCTCTTCAACGCACTCTTGCGGATGCGTTCGACGAACTGTTCATCAGTGACCGGTTTTCCCCAGCGGATCCAAAACGGTTCGTAAGGTTCCTGCTCGTCTGCGGGTGCTTGTCCATCCTCCTCGTGTGGCCAGTGATCGCGTGACATGTCGACCTCATTCTCCGGGGGCTGACGCCGCCCGGCTCGCCCGTGGGGCAGACAGGATTGTCTGCCCTACGGTTCCTCTCCGTGCCTCTGTGTCCCCGTGGTGAATCTCTGGCTCTCGTCTCTTCTCTCTGGACTCTCGTCTTTCCGCCTCACTCATGATTCTTGAAGATCGTCACGTCCCCAACGGTCACGGTGTCGACGATCCCGATGATCGTGCAGTCGACTGGCAGCTTCTTTGTTTCATCTGTGAAGCGGGCACTGGAACCTTGAACGATCAGCACCACTTCGCCTTCACCCGCCCCAACGACATCGACGCTGATGAATGACCGCCCCGTGCCGGTCAGCTCCCCCTTGGTCTTCTCGTTGACCCGCAACGGCTCCACGATGACCAGCTTCTGGCCGATCATGGAGTCGACTTTCGTCGAGGCGACAACGCTGCCGGTGATGCGAGCCAAGAACATAAGGAAGTCCTCTGAACGATGATCCGTCGTTCTCGTAGCCTGGACCCCCAGGTCCGGGCGGAACGGACGTGGGCGTCCGTTCTACTGCCTCAACCCTGAAGGGGTTGCACACCTCGCTCGGATGTAGAACCCCTTCAGGGTTCGGTCTTCTTCATCTCTCAACCCAGGGTAGGCTCCCGTTGGTCGCCGACCCTGGGCTATTTGCTGCTACCCCTTCGGGGTACGGAGGCTTGTCGTGGG
>JAYTFV010000270.1:0-3107 GCA_043734065.1 Planctomycetota bacterium | reverse complement strand
CACCCACCCCACCGCCACACCCGTTGGAAATCCAAAGTCAAAACCGCCAAACTGACGCTCTCATGATGCGAAAGTTCGGCTGCGGCGGACTAGCCTGGGGCAGAGCGACCCACGGGAGCGCCGCCCCAGGTCTCCGAGTTGTCATGCTCCCAGCCCTGAAAGGGCGAAACAGAGTGGGGCCGCCCGCGGTGCCGCCCTTTCAGGGCTGGCCGAACCAGCGGACTCGACTCACAGGGCGCTGCCCTGGTTTGTCGGTGCCTCTTCGGGGGCGGAAGAACGGAGCGTTCAGGGTATGCGGATGCGAAGTGCATCTCGCACTCTGGCGTGGGTGATGTGCGACTTCCGCAGGGGAGGACTAGTAGGACGGCCTTTCCAGGCCGTCCTTAATCGGTTCTTGCATCTAGTCGGCCTGGAAAGGCCATCTTACGGGGAGACTCTTTTCGCCCGCATGGCTTATGAAAGCCAAGCGGTGGCAACCCCTCGGCGTGGTTGTTTGCCGCGAGATTGACTTCCCCTTGCGGCTCGCGGGCAAACCCGGAATCATGCCAGTGCATCTCTGCGCCGTCGCTGTTGGTCCACCACGTGGTGAACGGGGAACACCCTCCTCACCTCCTCCCCTCCGCTACTCCCCCCTCAGCAACTCCTCCCCTCCGCCACGCATGCCCGCCCCTCCCTCCCCCATCCTGCGATCGATCGCCGTCAAGTTCGGGCTGTTGCTCGGCTTGGCGGGTGGGGGAGCGGGCGTCATTCACTGGCTCAAGGGGTCGAGTTGGTTGGAGTCGCTGTATCTGTCGTTTCTGACGCTGTCGTCGCTGGGGTCGCGGGATGTGGCCGAGGGGCCGCATGCCGAGGCGCTGATGGCCTTCATGATCGTGTACATCGTGCTGGGGCTGAGTACGTTCGCGTATCTGGCCGCCGATGTCGGGCGCTTCATCCTCAACGCGGAGTTCCGCAAACTGATCGAAAGGCATCGCATGGACCGCTCCATCGCCACACTCCAGAATCACTTCATCGTCTGCGGACTGGGGCGGATGGGCACCTCGATCTGCCAATACCTGCACGACCGACAACAGCCGTTCGTCGTGATCGACACAGACGACGACCAACTCGCCGATGTCTGTGGGCCGCGGGGCTGGCTGTACGAAGTGGGGGATGCGACCTCGGACAATGTCTTGCGGCGAGCGGGAATTCTGGAGGCCCGCTCGCTCGCAACGGTGCTGCCGACCGACGCCGACAATATCTATGTGGTGCTGTCCGCGCGGTTGCTGTCGGCCAAGCTGCAGATCGTGGCCCGAGCCAGTGATGAATCGGCCATCGAGAAGATGCAGCGGGCCGGAGCCACGCGGGTCATCAGCCCCTTCAGCAGTGGAGCCGTGAAGATGGCCCGGTTCATGCTCAGCCCGAGTATCGAAGACTTCTTGGAGATCACCGACAAACGCGGCGGAGAGCTGGAACTGGCCGATGTCCAGATTCGAGAGACCAGCCCCTATGTCGGCAAGAAACTGGCCGACACCGATTTGCGAGAGCGCGGCGTCATGGTCATCGGCATCCGCCGGGCCAGTGGCGAGAAGCTATTGCCCCCGCCCGGAACGGCCATCATTATGGCGGGCGACAGCTTGTTCGCGTTCGGCAGTTCGGCGGCAGTCAATGCGATGATTGGCGAGGATCAGCCGCCGCGGTAAGGAACATGCAACGCAACGGAGGACGGGCCCATTTGGCCCGTCCATTCCGAGATTACCTAGGACGGGCCCAATGAACCCGTCCCACTCAGCAGCTACCGGTTCATCAAGTGCCAGCCCACGAGCACCAGCAGCAGGAACATTCCGCCCTTGGCCCAATTGGGAATGGCCTCGATGCTGAAACCGCTGTTCTGGACCACTTGCGAACCGGTGTTTGTCGGGGGAACCGACGGAGCCACCGAGGGCGCGGTGGCGGGTTGAGCGAAGGGATTGTTGCCAGCCCCGGCTGGTTTTTGGAACGGGTTTTGAGCCACCTTGCTCGGCGGGCCAGTTACGTTCGTGAAGGCCACTTTGCAGTACGGACAAATCCCGGTTTTCGCCGCCGTGGCCGGAATTTCCTTGCCACAGTTGGAACACAAGAAGACTTCCGACGCACCCGCTGTCGCGGAATGGGCGGTCGAAGGCGGAATGGTGGCTTCAGGACCAGTGCCCTCGGCGGGCATTTCGGCGGAGGCTGGATCGGTCTTCTTGGGCTTGGTCAGGCTCTTGATCCCGCCGAACCCTTTCTGGCCCAGACCTTTGACCGGGGGCTTCGCCACCGGTTTTTTGGGGGTCAGCGGATCTGGCGCAGCACCTGGAAGTCTGGCGGCTCCTGGCAGTGTACCAGCGTGTCCAATCTTGGCAGGGTCTTCATTGGAGGGGGGCGTCAAAGCGAGATTGGAGGGGGTGTAGGTCATGCGCTGTACTCCCGGAGGCAACGAATCATCCTCCACCGTGACACTGGCATAGGCAGCCACAATCCGATCCAAGATGTCCTTGAATTCCTCCTTCGGAGTAAACTCAAATTCTCCATCCAAACTCTTCACGCTGACAATCCGGTTGAAGCCAATCTTCTGACCGACATTCCCGGCCATCCGCTCACGAGGGGTCGCCTTGCCCGTATCAATCACCACTTCATTCTCAGTCAAACTCAACAGCTTGCCTCGAATCGAACTCGCCGTGCTGGGCTGGACCATTTTGACGACGACTTCCGGCTTCGTCGGAAACACGATACGCGGGTGTTCCGGCATCTTCGGAGCCTGCGCGCAGGCCACGCCCGTCCAAGCCAACCCCATCCACACCATCAGTGCTGCAATCCGGCCCGACATGACCCATCTCCCGTGTGCGTGAATTTGTCTCAACATATGAGAACGAACCGACGAGAAAGATTCCACTAAAATTGGGGAATCTCTCCTATTTTCATTCTAATCGATGACAGATGTCATGCCCAGAGAAATCCCGAAAACCAGCAATACATTCCCATAACCGCAACATCCACAGAGAGTTACGGACCTTGAAACACCGACAGGAGTCAGACATGGCGTTGCCAGTCCTCATTCAAGCAAACCAGCCCGCGTGGGAATCCCCACACGGGCTGGCGGCATGACA
>JAYTFV010000269.1:0-6825 GCA_043734065.1 Planctomycetota bacterium | reverse complement strand
GAGCGCAGATTCGGTTCTGGCATCCGCTTCACGAGCCGCAGCCGCGTGTGATCGTCCCACCGGAGGCTGTCTGCCCGCACTATACGGAGGAAGAGAATGCTCAAGAAGGAACCCGGCCAGACTTCGGCCACGGGATTCGGTTCGCGGGCGTGGCTGCCTTATCTCCTGATGCGAAGCGTGTCGCGAGTATCACCGAGACGGGAGGTCTGGCGATCTGGGATCTCTCGACATTGAAAGTGCTGTCGACCTACCCGGCACCCGCATTCGCCACAACGTGGGAACATCCGGGAATGTCTTTCGATCGCATCGCCTTCTCACCAGACGCCAAATACGTTGCAGCCTCCGCACAGTCGGGCGATCTGGCGGTGTGGCAGGTGGAGTAGAGAGCAGTTTTCGATTTCGGGTTCAGTCGATAGGGGAGCAGTCAGCCGACAGCGATCGGCTTTCAGCCAAAGAACTCCACTGAGTCTCTGGCTGATGGCTGACTGCTGATCGCTGACGGCTCTGGAAGAGCGAGTCACACGTCGGCGGACAGGCTGAAGCCTGGACTCCCACGGTCGATCTACCACGGCACTTCCATCAGGCCCACAATCTGCCGGGCCAGGTTGTTCACCAGGTCTTGCGTCCCGGTCGCCAGGGACTGGCCCGGCTCTGGGGCAAACGTCGAGGTGCCGAGCAACTGGGCGGCGTTGCCAGCCAGCGGGACCGTCTGCTGATTGATGACTTGCCCGGTGCGCAGGTCTTCCCACTTGACTTCGATCCCCATCGCCATTTCCAGTTCACGCGAGTCACGGTAGAGGTTCAGATTGGGAACCCGCTTATTGAGGCTGACGATCCGTCCGCTCAATCGCGTATCGGCACCTGGTTCTTTCGCCAGGCGATACGGTGTTCGCATCTGGATCTGCTTCTGGATGGCTTCCGTCAACTGGAGTTCATATCCGCGACGGTAGTCGGAACTCTGAAACGTCGGCACGTGGACGGTACGGATGTCGGTGGTGTAGGGAGCCCCGACGGTGTAGCCGCAACCCGCTCCGCCGGTCAGCCCGGTCAGCGCCAACAACCCCATGCCGAACTGGCCCAAGGCCGACCGGCGTGAGAGATTGTCTGGAGTGGGAGTGTCTGGCGTCACGGCTGTGGGGGCTACTCCAGGGTGGCTCGACCGGGGGCGCGGCGGTCTTTGGCGCTGGCTTGTTCGGTCGGCAGGTCTTCGGTCGGCAGCTCTTCGGCGGGCAGCTCTTCGGTCGCTTCTGGGACTGCGGTCTCCTCCTCGATAGGAGCTTCGGCCTTCGGCACGGGTCGCGCGGGCCACCACAGCCGGGGGAACTTCAGCGGGACTTTCTTGGGTTCGGCTTCCGTTTCGCCTCCGTCTTCCGACGAATCATCCGCAGCAATGGCAGGTTTCTTCGTCCCCAGTTGAGGCAGGCTCCACCGTCCGGTCCGCGACTGGGCTTGAGCTTGTGCTTCCCCCTGAGCTTCCAGGATCTTCCGCGAGCGTTCCGCGTAGACCGTATCCGGGAAACGGTTGATGAGAATCTTGCAGTAGACGGCCACCGATTCCGGGGATTGCTTGGCCTGGAAATACTCGACGCGGTCCCAGATGCGGGCGACTTCGGCTTCGTGCATCTTACCCAACTCGCTCCCCAGGCGGTCCCGCTCTTCCTCGGTCAGATCCGGAAAGATGCGGAGTGCCGATTCCTTTAGGTCGATGGCCTCGCTCAGGTTCTGGGAGTCGTAGTTCGAACCCTGATAGCTCGCCAACGTCACATGCGATCCCAACAGGAACGCATCCCGGAAGTGCGGACTCTCCGGGTATTGCTCCCGCAACAGCTTGTACAGCCGCGACGACTCTTCGAAGTCCTTGGTCCGCAGATGAAAACTCGCCGAAACCATCAAGGCATCATCGGCCAGCGGACCGGTGGCATCGTGCAGCCAGACTGACCGCAACGCCTGCAAGGCCCGACCTCGCGTGTCGAATGCGGGACGTGTTTTGTCCAGAAAGTTGGGGATGATCGGGATATAAAACGAGTCGACATTCTCGAAGTCCTGGGGCTCTTCGTTCGAGTCGGAGACCAACTCGACATCGCCCGATTCCTGCACATTCTGAGGGAAACCCAGCCAGTAACGGGCAATCTGAAAGTACCGCCGCGAGACCGCATCGAGATGTCGGGTCGAGGGATATTTCGTCAGGAGGGCGTCATAGCTGTCTTGTGCGGAGGCGTATTTCTTCTGATCGAACTGGCATTCGGCCTTCATGAAGAGGGAGTCTTCTTCGATCGGGTCGCCAAAGTTTTCGTAGGTATCGAGCGAGCCGATCGCCTTGACGCCCCACCAGCGATCGAGCTTCATGCGGAACGATTCATGTCTGTTGCGACGGGCCTTGGCCAGCTTCTTGAAGGCTTTCTCGGCTTCGGGCAAACGGTTGTCGAGGTACAGGGCCTCGGCGGCCTGGTACTCATGCAGGCCCTCAATGGAGAACGCCTCGCCGCTCGCGACCGCATCGGCCTTCTTCCGCTCCCAGCGGGAGCGCTTCAGGGCGCGTTCCATCGGACCCAGGTAGCCCGTGTCGGAATCGGAGTCCGCATCGGATTGCGCATCCCGAGTCGAATTGGCCACCAAACGGGTCTCGCCACGACTCGAGCTTTGAGAACGCACCAGCCCCGCCCGGTTCGCGCAGCCTGCCCCCAGCAGCATCGCCGCCATGGCCCACGCCCAGATGGCTGGGGTCGGTGAAAGCCGTATTGGTGACGGGAATGACATGACTGGCGAATCCATTCGCACACGGGAAGTTCGTCCCGACCGGCCACCGCTCGGCGCGCCGGGAGACGAACTTGAGGGATTCTGCCACGAAGTGCCGTTTCGCCGATAGAGGAGTTTCCGAGAGACCCGCTTTCTATGCAATTTATGCCGGAGTCGGATCGTACGCCAGTCACACTTCCGAAGTCTCCTCGCTACGCCTTGCGCGAGCTTCGCTTGACCGTCTGAATCTCCCGCTTCGGCCCCACTGCTCCCTGGAGTTGCTCAGTCACCCAGGCATTCAGACTCTTGCCAGACAGCGCCGCAGCTGAGTTGACTTGGCGATGCAGATCGGGCGGAATCCGGGTGACAAATTGGCCGGAAAACGGTTTGTCCGGGGTCTCACCTCTCGATTGGCAATAGGCCAAGTAGTCATCCACCGAGTCCCGGAAGGCGGTCTGCAATTCCGCGACGCTGGTTCCCTGGAAGGTAATCACATCGCGGGTGTTGATGACTTCTCCGTGAAACAATTCCGCGTCGTCATCGAACTCGACTTTGCCCAAGTAGCCTTTGTATTCCATCATGGTGTCACCCCCGCTTCGCTGAGGAACCGCCGCATCGACTTGACGGCCCCCTTGTCAGTTTCTTTCTGCGGATGAGGCCGGTGAAACACAGCTCGCACCCCGTTGAGTGCCAGACGCACCCGCGATCCGGCTCCTTCCTCGATCTCAGCACCCACTGCTGTGAGCAACTGTTCGATGTCCCGCCAGGCGATGTTCGACCGGACCGGATCTTCGAAGATCGCATGCAGGATGTCTTGATGCTTCGAACTCATTGTGCGTGGAATGATATCACTTAGTGATACTTGAGTCAACGTCCGGTGACGATGCCCTCATTTAGCCGCGACGCGAAGTCTTCGAAGCGGGTGTGTGCGTCCCGATCGTCGGTGCTGGAATCCAGAGACAAGAGGAGGAGGATGGGAGAACCACGAAAAGCACGAAATACACGAAACTGGCCGGTTCCGAAAATCCCGCAGCTGGAAGTCGGACGCACGAGTCGCCATGTCCCTGGTGCCTCGGTTTTCGTGTATTTCGTGCCTTTCGTGGTTAAATTCTTCTTCCGCTGACTGGGGGAAAGCCTACGGACAGGGCGAAGTCGTGTTCACCGATGATCGTAACGCACACACTCGAAGCGGAGCGGTGGTTCGCGACGGATGCAATCATCCCCCGCCATCAGTAAGATCAAGAGTTCGCTGGCCACGCATTCCCGGATGTTCGGGGAAGTCTGGGCCTGCACTGGATTTGTGGGGACACGGGGCGTGAACGACCTCAAGCAAGTTTCCGTGGTGGCGGTGGTCCTGATTGTGGTCCTCCGACTCTCCATCGGCTGGCAGTTCCTCTATGAGGGGCTGTGGAAGTACGACACCCTCGACAGCCCCGCGCCGTGGTCAGCGGAAGGGTATCTCAAGGCCGCACAGGGGCCGTTCCGTGATCGCTTCCGGGCCATGACCGGCGACCCAGACGATCTGAGCTGGCTCGACTACGACCGGATGACCCAACGCTGGACCAATTGGCGGACGCGGTTCACGTCGCACTACCAACTCGATGCCGATCAGCAGAAAGAACTCGCGAAGCTGATCGATCCGTCGACGGGGGCGAATGCACAGCCGTTGGCCGTCCTGCCCGCAGCGGTGGACGCCAAAGATTTCCCGAAAGACGCCGCCAAAAAGCCCGTGATCAGTTACGACGCGGCCAAGAAACAACTCGTTGTGCCGGCTCAATTGCTGCCCGCCGAAGTCGCCACACTCAAGAGCATGGTGAACGTGCTGGACCTGGGAGAAGGAGCGTTTGGGATCCCCAGTCAGGAACCCGATCAGGCTGGAGAACCCGCCCGCACGAATGGGGCCCTCGTGCCACCGGCTGCCACCGATCTGGCGTTCTACAAGGCGATCCTCTCATTGGAGAAAAGGGCGAATGTGCTGAGTTACTCGCAGCGGTTGACCGCCCTCCTCAAAGCCGATCCAGATCGCGTCGGCGTCGAGTGGAAGAACGATCCCAAGCCGGAACTCGTGATGGGCACAGCGACTGCCGACTCCCCCACCGACCACAACGTCCGCTACGGCGAGATCCAGGTCTACAAGGATCTGATCCAGGAATACGAGACCGCGCTCGCCAAAGCCCAGGTCGATTACCAGCTCGAACACGCCGACCGCATCGGCAAGAAGCTCGCCGCCAAACGCGCGGAGGTCATCGGCCCCGTCAAGGCCCTTGACGCTCAATTGCAGGAGGCCGCTCGCAAGCTGCTCAAGCCGAGCCAGTATTCGCTCGGAGCGTTGCCCCCGGAAAGGACACCGGTTCTGCGGGCCAGCCGTCAGGCGATGTGGGGCCTGCTGATCCTTGGCACGCTGCTGCTGCTCGGGCTGGGGACACGCCCGGCGGCCATCGCCGGAGCGATCATGCTTATGAGCTTCTATCTGGTGGTGCCGCCCTGGCCGGGAGTCCCTCAGCCGCCGGGACCGGAGCACTCGTTCGTGGTCAACAAGAACCTGATCGAGGCGTTGGCCCTCATCGCCATCGCCGCTCTCCCGACCGGTTCGTGGTTCGGCCTGGATGGCCTGATTCGCAAACTCGTCAAACGCCCCGAGCCAGCGCCTCCGACTGCCAAGAAGTAGCCCGTGGGATAGGCTTCCAGCCTGTCATCTTCAGTACACCGCGGGAACGACAGGCTGGAAGGCTATCCCACTTTCCGGAAAGGACTCTCTCATGCCGCTCTATGAGATCGAAACCAACGGGCACATCATGATCGGCTGGGCCGAGTCGCAGGAGGCCGCCGGTGGACTGGCCAAGGAGCATTATCCCGAGGACGAGATCGTGCGAATCAGCAAACGTCCGCACGACTTGTGGGTGATCTCGAAGCGGCTGCTCGGCCTGAAGACCAGCGACTCGCCGCCGTGCGACGTGGCCCGCGAGTGCCTGTCCCTCTCGAAGGGCGACAAGCTGCACGCCATCCGCCTCTACTGCCAGAAGACCGGTGTCGACCTGCACGAGGCGCAGAAGGCGATCGAGACGAACATGTCGCTCGGATGGTGAGCATCGTAGGCGATGTCGCTCCGCGACTCGCATTCCGCACGCGAGTGAACTTTCGCCTCAATTCTCTATCCCGAAGGGATTCTAGCCCATAGCCGGTGGTCGAGCGTAGCGACACCACCGGTTCTCAATCCCCGCAACTTGTTGTATCCCGAAGGGATTTCAGCCGGTTGGGATTTGATTCGTTCGAGAGGCTGCAATCCCTTCGGGATAGATTGTCGTGAGGGCAGGTTCTCCGGTGGTGTCGCTCCGCTCGACCACCGGCTATGGGCTGTGACCTCTCCGGGGTGGATCGCCGATCTCACGGTCCGTGATGCCTGACCACTCGACTCCACTCCTCCTGATCCCAGTCTTCTCCCAAGGCCATTGTTGTGTCGACCGGCCCTCAGACTTCCGGATCAGTTCCCTCCACCACACCCGGCGGCTCACTCACCGCGCGCCTCCTGACCATCGCGGTCCTCGCCGCCCTCTTCCTCAGCTTCTCGCTGGCCCGCTCCCCGATTCCCGGCGTCAACGAGTCGCATTACCTCTGCAAGGCCCGCCACTACTGGCAACCCGAGTGGTGCCAAGGCGATCTGTTCCTCGAATCGGCCAACCCGCATGCGGTCTTCTATCAAGCCTTTGGATGGCTCACGACCCGCATGTCTTTGGCACAGGCGGCCCTCATCATTCGCGTCGGCCAGTCGCTGCTGCTCGCGATCGGCTGGCTCGCACTGGGCGTTCGCTGCCTGGGCGACACCCGCCGCGCGCTGACCGCAGCAGCGGTGTTTCTCCTGCTCCAGGCGACGGGCACTTGGTCCGGGGAGTGGTTGGTCGGGGGGGCCGAGTCGAAGGTCTGGGCGTATGGGTTCCTGATGCTGGCCGCTGCGTGGGGCCTGGATAGAGCGTGGGTGAAGTGTGCCATCGCGGGTGGACTGGCGGTGAGCATGCACCCGGTCGTCGGTTGCTGGGGAGCCGTCATTGCCGTACTCGGCTGGGGTATCAGTGTCGTCTTTCGCTCCGCGAA
>JAYTFV010000268.1:0-41003 GCA_043734065.1 Planctomycetota bacterium | reverse complement strand
CGTCGTTACAACCGCACCACCGTTACAGCCGTTACCAAGCGCACGGTCTTCCTGACTTGCCTCGACCTCCGGAACTGCAAACTAGGCTCTATGCAGAAGTACCTTCCACCTGTCGATGGCCCTCACATGCTGACCGCATTACTCCGTTGGATGAACCACTCCCGCACGGAACAGCGAAAGAACTCCGCCAGATCCCCGCGACGCCAGCCGTCGCGAGAGGATCTGTTAGGGCGTCTCTGTCATGCACTGCTCCCCCCGTCGCTCCAACAGCTGTGGCACGACCATCCGCTGACTCGCTCACTCCAGCTCGAAGCATTCGAAGACCGTCTGCTCTACAACGCCGCTCCCGCCCCGGCACCCGCTCCGGTGGCAGCGGAAGTGGCTGTCGTCGCTCCGGTCGAGGCCCCGGGCCCCAGTGCGGAATCCGTTCCGCCTCCCGCCTCATCAGCACCTGACAATCTTGCCGCCGCGCAGTCGGTTGGCGTGCTGGCCGCTGATCCAGGCACCACAGCCGCTGGCCAGTCCACCGGCTCGACGTTGATCGTTGTCGACCCCAGCGTGCCCGACTACGAAGCCCTCCTGAATCTGCTGACCAGCCAGCAGTCAGGCCCCACCGACCTCCTGGTCCTCGACTCACAGCGTGACGGCCTCCAGCAGATTGCCGAGCGACTGGAGCAACTCGGGCAGACGAAGGCCATCCACATCCTCTCGCACGGAGACGAGGCGGGCCTGCACCTGGGCAGCAACTGGCTCAGTACCGACACGATCAATCAGCGGGCCAGCACGTTGTCTGAATGGCAGCCGTTTCTGACGGCGGACGCGGACGTGCTGTTCTACGGTTGCGATCTGGCGGCGAACGCGACGGGCCAGGCGTTCCTGCGAATGTTCGGAGAGCTAACCGGGACCGATGTGGCGGCCAGCACCAACCCGACCGGAGCGGTGGCGCGGGGCGGGGACTGGACGCTCGAGTTCCAGTCGGGATCGATCGAGACGCCCTCGCTGGGCCAGCAGTTTCCGTTGTTCGATTGGAATGGTCTGCTCACTTCGAAGACTTATCAGCAAGGAGGGGCGAGCTACACCGGGACGCAGGATACTGCGATCAGTGCCACGACCCCTGGCACACCCGCCGGGGCCACATCCACGGTCAGCGTCGGCGGAGCCGCGTCGAGTACGGGACTGCTTCGCTTTGACTCCCTGTTCGGAAGCGGGCCGAATCAGATTCCGCTGGGGTCGACAATTCTGTCGGCCAGCCTGCAAGTGAACGTCACCAGCGGCACCTCGGTGGGATCGACGATCAGCCTGCACCGGGTGTTGACCAATTGGTCGGAGGCGTCGACGTGGAACACCCTGGGGAGTGGCCTCTCGCGGGATAATAACGAAGTGGCCACGGTGGCTGATGCTCTGGTATCCAACAGCACAGCCACGGGGCTGCAGACGATCTCCGGGCTGGAGCAATCACTGCAAGCCTGGAGCAATGGCGAGACGAATCTCGGGTGGGCTCTGTTTGGAGACAACGCCACCGCTTGGACGATCACCTCCTCCGAAGGAGCCACAGTCGCCCTGCGACCGCTGCTGATTGTGGATTATTCCGCTCCGGTGGTGGCGAGCACCGAGATCCGCGCGACCGATGAATTCCGTGTCAACACGACCACCATCAATACCCAGAGTACCGCCGAACGCACCCGAGGCAGTCATGACGCGGTCGGCGTCGATGCCAACGGGAATTACGTCGTCGTCTGGACCAGCGACGCTCAAGATGGCAGCGGATCAGGCATCTTTGCCCAGCGGTACAACGCCCGCGGGCTCCCGTTGGGGACCGAGTTCCGGGTGAATCAGACGACAGCCAACAATCAGGATGGAGCCGCCGTCGCCATGAAATCGGACGGCGGGTTCATCGTCACGTGGACCAGTTTGAACCAGGACGGCAGCGGACAGGGTGTCAACGCCCGCATCTTCGACTCGCAAGGCAACGGCGGATCTGAGTTCCGTGTTAACACGACGACAAGCGGCATCCAACAATCCCCAGCTATCGGCGTCGCTGCGGATGGCACTTTTGTCATTGCCTGGGAAGGGAACGGGAGCGGAGATACTTACGGGATATTCGCCCAGCGTTTTGATGCGGGAGGCGGACAGCAGAATGGTGAATTCCGAATCAACGCCACTACCACGAACGGCCAGTATGACCCCGCGATCGCCGTCGGCCAGGACGGGCAGTTCATGGTCGTCTGGGACGACGCCATCGGGACACATGGCCGGAGGTTCAACTCCTCGGGCACAGCGAGTGATGCGAGTGATCTCCTGTTGCACGCGGACTACACCTCGGGCAATGCCGATGTCGCCACGAATGGAACCGGGTCATACCACATCGTCTGGAGGACGACTGGCGGCGGAGACGGGAGCGGTCGCGCCCTTTGGAAAATGGAACTGGGAGCGACCGATACGACACCCCAGCCTCTGGAGCAAGTCACCATTTCGACCATCAACAGCCAGACCGAACCATCGATCACCAGCGATGGCAACGGCGACTTTATTGTGACGTGGCAGGGGAGCGGCCTGGGTGACACCGATGGCGTCTTCGCGAGGAAGTTCAACAGCCAAGGGATACCCATCGGGGACGAGTTCCTGCTGAATCAAACGACCTTCGGGTCGCAGGTCTTCGTGTCGGCGGCGATGGTCGATCTCAACAACTTCGTCGCCGTCTGGTCCGGAAACGGACCCGGAGATCCGACCGGCATCTACGCCCGCGCGTTCGGCACACTCCCCAACGTCGCTTCGCTGCTGTTCTCCACAAACAACAACGTCGTCGGCAGCGGCAATCCCGATCTCAGTCATTGGAAGACCGGCGATGTCCTCACGTTCGGTGCGCCGAATCTGTCGCTCGGGACGAACACCACGGGGCAACTCTCTCTGGCAGGCAGCCTGGCCGCGCTGGGTGACGGCGACGTGAAGATCGAGGGGCTGGATGTCGTGCGGCACGACATCCTCGTCGGGGCAACGACCCACACGGTCCAGTTGCTGGTGGGGGATGTGCTGTTCTCTGTGGGAGGAACGGAGACGTTTGGCGGGCTGACTGTGCAGCGGGATGACGTGGTCGGATTTCGTGCGGCGGTGGCCGGCAGCTACGCGAGTGGTTCGTTCTTCATCGTGTTTCAAGGAATGGAGTCGGTGGCCGGTGGAGCGATCGCCCAGCGTGGGGACTACCATCTGATCGAGCAGGCGACCCGCATCGGAGATGTCGTGGTCCAGGCGGGCGACCTGGTGATCAGCGACATTGGCGGCGGAACCGATTCCATCGTCGTCTTTCGCGCCACGGGAGCCGGAGTCGGTTTCACGAGCGGTGCGGTGTCGACCTTGCTCAACGGATCCGAGATCAACCTGAGCCGGAAAGTGTGGGGGCTGGAAGTCATCGAGCAGGACACCACCGTCGGGGGCCTCGCGCTGCATGCGGGAGACCTGCTCGTCTCACTCGACAGTCTGGGTACGATCGGCAGTAACTTGTTGTCGGTCACCGGCAATGACGTGGCCCGCCTCGTGGTCTCCCAGACGAGCGTCAATGGACCCGCCAGCGTCACCGCGAGCCTGCTGCTGCAAGGGGCGGACATCGCCCTCAACACGGGGAATGAAGCCTTTCATTCTTTGGCGCTGACCTCCACCGGCACGCCCCCCACAGCTCAGGGAGAGACCTACACGTTGACCGAAGATCAGACGTTGAACACGGCCAACCAGTGGTACGACGCGAATTGGTCGTCCCGCATGCAGTTGACATTCGACAACTCGACCCGCGCGGAGAATTTGAGCGACTTTCCAGTCCTGGTGACGCTGGACGCGAATCGGTTCGATTACGCTCTGGCCCAAAGCAACGGAGCCGATTTGCGGTTCGTCGATCCGAATGGTCAGGTGCTCTCGTATGAAATCGAAACCTGGAACCCCAGCGGTCGCTCCACGATCTGGGTCAAGGTGCCGCAGATCGACGCCAGTTCCAACACCGACTCGATCTGGATGTACTACGGGAATACGACCGCTCCCGCCGCCCAGAACCCCACCGCTGTCTGGTCGAATGGGTACGTCGGCGTGTGGCACATGAACGGGAATCCGGCGGGAACGCTGGCGATCCAGGATTCCACGGCGAGTAACAAGGACGGCACCTCGATCGGCATGGATGCCACGAACGAGATCAACGGCCCCATCGGCGGGGCGCTCAACTTCAATGGGACCAACGAGGCGATCCGCATCAACAGCACCGGCAGCGATCCGCTGGCCATCGACGGGAATCAGATGACGATTGAGTCTTGGGCCAATTCGACCGGCAGTACCGGCAATTGGGAAACGATCATCAATCGCCGTGAGTATTTCCTGATATTTCCCGCCGACGCCTATGGTCTCATGACGACCGGTACCGACCCCACGGCTCTCAACTTATCGGCGGGATTCACCAACACCACGGGGACAACGGGCACGCTGCCCGATGACCGTTGGCGATATGTCACGGGTGTCGTCTCGGGAACGACCGCGACCCTGTATGTGGATGGCCAGCAGAACGCCACGCACACGCTGATGTTTCCCCTCTCCAGCAGTGCAGACGATGTCACGATCGGAGCGGGGGAGAACGGTTACGACTCGACGTTGTCTGAGTATTGGAAGGGCGGCATCGACGAGGTCCGCATCTCCAACATCGCCCGCTCCGCCGCCTGGACCGCCGCCCAGTATGCCTCCATGACTGACACGCTGATCAGCTACGGCGACCGACAAACTGTCGCGGGGTTACTCGATAACGACCACTCGGTAGTCTCCGGCGGGCTGACGGTGTCGCGGGTCGATCTGTCCGACCTGACGGGGACTGCGTCAGCAGTCGTCCTCGACAATGGGCAGCTCATGTTCACCCCCGGAGCGAGCTTTCAGACGCTCGCTGCCGGTCAGACCGCGACGAAGCAGATCAACTACACGGTGACGGATGCTCTCGGCAACACCGCCCAGGCCACCGCCACCATCATCATTCAAGGCGTGAACGATGCCCCGGTGATCAACACCGTCGTCGGGCCGTTGACCCTCACCAGTGTCCTCGAAGATGCCACATCACCAGCAGGCGACACGGTCGCGGCGATCATCACTTCGGCGGGCGGCACACTCATCAGCGATGTCGATGCGGGAGCATTACCAGGGATCGCGGTCACGGCGGCCGACACCACGCATGGGACATGGGAGTTCTCGGCCAACGGAACCACTTGGTCGAGTCTCAGCGGGGTGAGTGACACCAACGCCACGCTGCTGGACACCACATCCCATGTGCGGTTCGTGCCCACGGCGGGCTTCAGCGGACCGGCGGGGTCGCTGACGTTCCGGGCCTGGGACCAGACCTCCGGGACGAACACGCAGACGGGCGTCAATGTCTCCATCTACGGAGGCACGACCGCCTTCAGCACGCAATCCACGACCGCGTCGATCACGGTGACGCACGTCAACGTGGCACCGGTGATCACGACGAACGCGGGCATGACCGTGGCCGAGGGCGGCACCAGGATTCTGAACAACGAGAAGCTCGCAGCCAGCGATCCGGATAACACTGCCGCTCAACTGGTCTACACGGTCACGACGAGTCCCACGAATGGCCGGTTGGAGAAGTCGACGAACGCGGGCGTCGCCATCACCACGTTCACGCAAGCCGACATCAATGGCGGCCTCATTCGCTACGTGCATGATGGCGGCGAGACGACCTCGGACGGGTTCAGCTTCTCGCTGAGTGATGGAGCGGCGACGGTCACGGGATCGTTCGCGATCACGGTGACTCCCGTCAATGACGCACCCGTGATTGGGACCAATACCCCCCTGACAGTCGCGGAAGGCGGGAACGGACTGCTCACGAATGCAGTGCTGTCTGCGAGCGATGTCGACAATACACCAGCCCAACTCGTCTACTCCCTCACCACAAGTCCCGCACATGGCCGTTTGGAGCGTGTCTCCGCCGGTGGGACAGCGATCACCTCCTTCACGCAGGCCGACCTCAACAGCGGGGCTGTTCGCTACGTTCACGATGGGAGCGAGACCACCTCGGATGGGTTCAGCTTCTCTCTCTCAGATGGAGCGGCGACAGTCACGGGGTCGTTCGCGATCACGGTCACTCCCGTCAACGACCCTCCGGTGCTTGCGGTGAATGCGGGTTTGACGGTGCTGGGAGGTGGGAACGGCGTACTCACGAACACGAAGCTCTCGGCGAGTGATCCCGATAACACTGCGACTCAGTTGGTCTACACTCTCAGTTCTAGCCTCTCGCACGGAAGGTTGGAGCGTGTCGTTGCACCGGGCGTGCCAATCACGACGTTTACACAAGCTGACCTCAACAGCAACGCCATTCGCTACGTGCATGATGGCGGCGAGACGACCTCGGACGGGTTCAGCTTCTCGCTCTCTGATGGAGCGGCGACGGTCACGGGATCGTTTGCGATCACGGTCACTCCCGTCAACGATCCGCCGGTCGCGACGACGCAACCGGGTCTGACTGTGCTGGAGGGCGGCACCGTTGTCATCCCTGCGAGCAAGCTCAGCACCACCGATCCCGATAATGGAGCGGCGAGCCTGACCTATACCGTGACCGGCGGACTGGGATACGGTCATCTGGCTTTTGTCTCCACACCGGTGACAGCGATCACCTCGTTCACCCAGTCCCAGGTCAACGCCAGCCAGATCGTCTACGTTCACGGAGGTGCGGAAAGCACAGCCGAGTATTTCACATTTTCGGTCTCGGACGGAGCACTCTCAACCACGGGGACGCTTTCGCTGACGATCACACCGGTGAATGATCCGCCGGTCATGGCCAATCACCGGATGACGATTTCCGAAGGACAGACTCACACGCTGACCACGTTTAACCTGCTGACCAACGATCCCGACTCGCCCGCCACCTCGCTGGTCTATACGGTGAACTCCGTGACCCAGGGGCGTTTCGAGTGGGCTGCCACTCCCGGAACGGCGATCACGGCCTTCACACAGGACGACATCAACAACGCCCGCGTCCGGTTCGTTCACAACGGCGGTGAGGCTCCCCCCACCGCGAGGTTGTCGGTCTCAGATGGGTTCGTCACGATCGGCCCAAAGACGATGAATATGACGTTCAGCAACGTCAACGATCCACCACTGATTTTGCCCGCAACATTTGCCGTTCCGGAAAACTCCCCGAACGGGCAGGTCGTCGGCCAAGTCCAGTGGAGCGATCCGGACGTGGGGGACACTCATACATTCAGCATTCAACCCGGACCATCCAGTTCTCTGTTCTCCATCAATGCAGTGACCGGTGAGATTCTGGTCGCCGATGGCAGTCACCTCGATTACGAGGTCGCGACCTCGCATGACTTGCAGGTCCAGATCGCCGACCAATCCGGAGCGACCGCGCAAGCCACCATTCATATCGACGTGCTGAACGTCAACGAGACGCCCGTCGCACTCGGGTTCCCGCCAGTCAACGGCACCGAGAACGGACCGCTGTTGACGATCGACCTCAAGACCGGGTTCCACGATCCCGAGTCAGCCCCGCTCAATTTCCAGATCGTCTCGATGACCAATCCGGTCTTGTTCTCTTCGGCGCAGATCAATCCGGCGGGAGTGCTGGCGCTGGCCGGAGCGGCGCAGTCATACGGAGCCTGCTCGATCACGGTGCAAGCCACCGACCCCTTCGGCTTGTCGGCGACGACCACGATTGAGGTCGTTCTCGCCC
Source organism: Planctomycetota bacterium (assembly GCA_043734065.1). Lineage (GTDB taxonomy): Bacteria > Planctomycetota > Planctomycetia > Planctomycetales > Planctomycetaceae > TH-plancto1. The sequence goes on along the minus strand of JAYTFV010000268.1, from coordinate 33,298 downwards.
CACTGAACTCTGCCCCGATTGCAGTGGCCGACTCACTGACCAGTCCCATCAGTTCCGCGGTCGTCATTAGTCCCGCCGTCTTGCTCGCGAATGATACGGATGCGGATCACGATCCTCTGACGCTCTCGATCACCAAGCCACCCAGTCACGGGACACTCGTCGCCAATGCCGATGGCACGCTGACCTACCAACCGAATCTCGGATACTCCGGAACTGACAGCTTCGAGTACACCGCCTCCGATGGAACCGCGTCCAGTGCGCCCGCGGTGGTGTCGCTGAACATCGCCGCCATCGGACCGGGATTTCTGAATCCTGCCAGTTCCGCGACGAACGCATCGAACACATCGAACACATCGAACTCCAGTTCCGCCACGTCCAGCAACAGCAGCGGAAATTCGAGTACGACCAGTTCGGCCTCGACAGCCCCGACATCCCCCAGCACGCCCCCCGCTGTGGCCGCGACGGTGAGTGCCAGTCCGACCGCCTCGGCAGCGGTCGGAACACCCTTCGGATCTCAATCCAACAGCCAGGACAAAGATCTGACCACGATCCTGCCGAAGGGCCATGAGGACGATCGGATGGGTCAGTTTCTGAACCACAATCGACCCGTCTTCGACGATGTCTCTGGACCGAGTCGATCGGCAGATAATCTGGATGCGATGTCCCGGCGTTTGCCATCGGGCGAATTGGCGTTCGGCAGCCTGGGGACTTCGTCCATGGACCGTCCAGTGGCCCAGTTCGACTTTCCAGTCTCCGCCAGACTTAGCCAGTTGCGGGCGATTCTGGCGTCGAATGCCAACCAGTCGGCGTTTGCGGAAGTGACAAAATCGCTGAAATCGGACCTCACGAGTGAACTGGTCTTCGAGGTGCCCGCGTTGGCCGGAGCGTCACTGACGGTCGGCTACGTCGTGTGGATGCTGCGGGGCGGAATCTTAATCAGCAGCTTGCTGGCCCAGATGCCCGCGTGGAGCATGGTTGATCCACTGACGGTCCTCGACTCGCTCGACCAGAGCGACGAGGACGATGAGTCGCTCGGATCACTAATGGAACAAGGTCAGTCGGAATTTGAACCCATGTTGTGATGACTCTCCGCAAGGCTGCGGAGAACAGTGGAGCCCCCCATGTCGATCTTCAAAAACATCAGCGTGCGTACCCGCCTGGCGCTGGCGCTGACGTGCATCGTTACGACCGTCATGACGCTGGCGTTGTTTCTGGGAATCGTCCCCTCGGCGGAACAGGAGACGCTCCAGGGCCGCGCGACACTGGCGAAAACACTCGGGTATGCAGCTCTCCTCCAACTGAGCCAGGGCGACGTGCATGGTATGGAGTCGTTTCAAGAGCTGATTCAGAAAACGGTGGAGTACGACCACGATCTGTTGTCCGCTGGGTTCCGTCAGCAGGACTCGCTGGTCATGTCCGTCGGCGATCACCAGTCGCAGTGGAAGCCACTGGCCAATCAGCGCACCTCCACCGATAGCCAAGTCCAATTGCCGCTGACGCTGACCAACGATGAGCTGTACGGAGTGATCGAACTGCGGTTCCAGCCGCTTCGTCATGAGGGTCTCCTGGGGGTGATCTGGAATGCCTGGACCCCGCTGCTCGTGTTCCTGGGGACGACCTGTTTCAGTCTCTTCTCGTATCTGATCCACAAGGTCTTGAAACAACTCGACCCGACCCAGGCCGCCGTCCCCGGTCGCGTGCGCGAGGCGCTTGACTCCTTGGCGGAAGGTCTGCTGGTCATCAATCTCCAGGGCCGCATCGCTCTGGCCAACAGCTCGTTTGCCGCCTTCGTCGGCCAGACGCCGGAGAGCCTGCTGGGCGTTTCGGCCTCGAAGCTCCCGTGGCTGACGGGCAGTGATGGCCCGTGGGTTCCGCCGTGGCTGGCAGCCCTGCAACAGGAAAAACCTCAAGCCAACGTGATGTTGCAAATGCGGGATCAGCAAGGTTCCGTGCGGACGTTCATGGTCAACTGTTCCCCCGTTCTGGGAAACGGCGGCACCTATCGCGGAGTGTTGGCCAGCTTTGATGATGTGACACTCCTGGAAGAGAAGAAGCAGGAACTCCACATCGCGAAGGAAGCGGCGGAATCAGCGAACAAAGCCAAGAGCGATTTCCTGGCCAACATGAGCCACGAGATTCGCACGCCGATGAATGCGGTCCTCGGATTCACCGATGTGCTGCGCCGCGGGATGGCCGTTTCGGTCGAGCAGCAGGAGCGCTACCTCGACACGATTCATACCAACGGCACGCACCTACTCGGATTGATTAACGACATCCTCGATTTGTCGAAGGTGGAAGCCGGTCATCTCGAATTGGAATCGACAGAGACTCCGATCCACAAGATGTCGTTCGAAGTGGTCGAGGTGTTGGGGGTCAAGGCTCGCGAGAAGGGGATCACGCTCAACTATGAGTCGGCGGGCAAGGTGCCGGAGCAGATCCTCAGTGACCCGACGCGGCTGCGGCAGATCCTCACCAACCTGATTGGGAACTCGATCAAGTTCACCTCGCAGGGCGGCGTCCGCGTCGTGTCGCGGGTCGTGAAGAATCGCCATCAACAAGTGTTGGTGATCGATGTCATCGACACCGGGATCGGCATGAAAGCCGAGACGCTCGGGCGGCTGTTCAATGCGTTCGTGCAGGCCGACAGCAGCACCACCCGCAAGTTTGGCGGGACCGGACTCGGGCTCGCCATCAGTCGCAAGTTTGCGCTGGCGATGCAGGGGGACATCACCGTCACCAGCGAACTCGGGCAGGGGACGACCTTCACCGTCATGGTCCCGCTGCTGGTGGCCCATGATGCACGCTGGATCGATGCCGCAGCCGCGGGACAAGAATTCCGCAAGAATCGGACCTCGCGCGGCATCGATCCGTCTCAACTGCGATTGAAGGCGGCTCGCGTCCTTGTCGTGGACGATGGCGAGCCGAATCGAGAGCTCATCCAACTCGTGCTGCGCCGGGCGGGATTGACTGTCGACGAAGCGGTGAATGGGCAAGAAGCGATCACCGCAATTCAGAAGACCAAATACGATGTCGTTCTGATGGACATGCAGATGCCGATCAAGGACGGCTACACCGCGACGACCGAGCTGCGACAACTCGGTTACACGATGCCGGTCATCGCCCTGACCGGACATGCGATGAAGGGGGACGAGGACAAGTGCCGAGCGGCGGGCTGCACGGGCTATCTGACCAAGCCGGTCAACATTGACGAACTGCTGCAGACGATCGCGGAGATCGTGGGGCGGGATGTGTCTCGTCCGCTGCCAGTTTCCGCGTCTCCCTCTCCGCCCGCGCTTCCGTCAGCCACTCCCACTCCCACTTCCACTTCCAAGGCCAGGACGAGCGGCCCGATTGATCGCATCGTCGATGCCGTGCGTGCAGCCCCCGTCAGTTCCGTGTCGCCGGTCCCGCCTGTCGACTCGCGTCCCTTGGTCTCGACCTTGCCGATGAACGATGCCGAGTTCCGGGAAATCGTGGTCCGATTCGTCAGCCGCCTGGATGCCCAGCTTCTTAAAATGCGGTCCGCGTTGGCGGACAAGGATGCCCAGGAGTTGGCTAACCTGGCCCACTGGCTGAAGGGCGCCGGGGGCACGGTCGGCTTTGGAATCCTGAGTGAACTCGCGCGCGATCTGGAAACGACCGTCAAGGCCCGTCACTGGGCCGGAGCGGGAGACCTGCTCGATCACATCGAGTCACACGCGCAGCGGATCGTGGTCCCGGAGATGTCACTGGTGTGAGGCGGGGATTCGGCACGATCGGGATTCTTCGAACGAAACGTCGCGAAATCGCCACACGTTGCACAATCACGAATCCCACCCGAGCAACTTGAACTACATCTGATAGACGGGGCGAGAGTCCGAGTCCCCACCGGAGCCGATCATGATCACCGCGAATGCCAGCCCAGTTTCCGTTTCGCATCCGACCTCGAAGCCGATGGTCCGGCCCTCGGGGGCTTCGCTCCAGCGTGTCCTCGACACCAACGCCGCCAAGCGTTTGTCCGAGACGAAAAGCTCCCGCATTCTGATTGTGGATGACGAGGAACTCAACGTCCGCATCGTCCGCAAGTATCTCATGGATGCGGGCTATACGAACTTCGTCACGACCTCCGATTCGACCGAGGCCATCGAACTGATCCGCAAGGAACGGCCCGATCTCGTGCTCCTCGACGTGATGATGCCCGAGGTCAGCGGCATCGACATTCTGCACCTGATGCACCTCGACGACCGGCTGCACCACATCCCCGTCGTCGTCCTCTCCGCGGCCACCGATCGCGACGTGAAGCACATCTGCCTGGAACTGGGCGTCTCGGACTTCCTCAGCAAGCCGATCGATCCGATTGAGCTGCTGCCGCGCGTGCGAAACACCCTTCAGAACAAGCAGTACCGCGACCAGCTCGCCGTCCACGCCGAGAAGCTCGAAGACCAGGTCCGGCAGCGGACGGGGGAACTGGCGGCCTCTCGCGAGGAGATCGTCCACTGTCTCGCCCGAGCCGCCGAGTATCGCGACGATGACACCGGCCACCACGTCATGCGCGTCGGCAAGTACGTCGGCGTGATCGCTCGCGAGATGAACTTCAACGAGTCCCGTGTCGAGGTACTGGAACTCGCGGCCCAACTGCATGACATCGGCAAGATCGGGATTCCCGATGCGGTGCTGCACAAGCCCGGCAAGCTCGATGAGGACGAGCGGGTGACGATCAACACCCACTGTGCGATCGGCAAACAGATCATCCAGCCACTGACCCCGCACGAGTGGGCGATTCTCAAAAGCCACACCCGGCTCGGTTCCAACCTGCTGCACGTTTCCAGTTCACCGCTGCTCATGCTGGCCGCTCGCATCGCTCAGACACATCATGAGAGATACGACGGCACCGGCTATCCGCTGGGTCTCAAGGGCGAGGATATCCCGATCGAGGGCCGCATGACCGCTGTGGCCGACGTGTACGATGCCCTGAGTACGAAGCGCGCCTACAAGCCAGCGTTCCCGCGAGAGAAGTGTTTCGAGATCATGGCCGAGGGGCGCGGCACGCACTTCGACCCGGCGATTCTGGATGCGTTCTTCCGACGCAGCGACGAGATCATCCGCGTGCAGATGGAATACATGGACCCGCATTGAGTGTGTGTAGGACGGCCTATCCAGGCCGTCCCGAGCGGTGTTCACTGGCGAAGGCCCAGACGACTCGTTGCGGGGAGCCATCACTCGAATCTGTGTTGATCTGTGAAATCTGTGTACAGACTTTTTATTTATTCGGAGAAGAGATCCGGGTACACAGATCGCACAGATTGTCACAGATCAGGACAATCTGGGTTCGATGCGTGTGGGTGACTTGCGACCGGTGTGTGCCGGGGGAGACGGCCTGGAAAGGCCGTCTTACTTCTTCGCACTCTCCAGTAGAAACCGCATCAAATCGCGAGAGTCAGTTTCGTTGAAGAGTTCGCCGAAGTTGGCGGGCATCAGCGACAGGGGCGACACGGTTTGCGATTCGATCTCGCTCTTGGTGAGTGAGAACTCCTTCCCCGCGCGGTCGGCGAAGTAGAACGTCTCGCCTTCGGTCCGTCGCGCCAGGCCCAGCAGCACCAGCCCCTGAGTGGTCACGATCGTCGTCGACCGGAAGGCTGCATCGACGTTGCGATTGGGAGCGAGCATGTCCTCCAGCAGGCGATCCAACCCCCGCACGCCGATCCCGTCCAACTGCGGGCCGATCTTCTGCCCCTCGCCTCGCAGCTGGTGACAGGCGAGGCAGTGCTTCTTAAACAGTTCCAGTCCCCGCGCGGACTGACCCGCGTTCGACACGTAATCGGCCTTGCGGGTCGCGATCAGCTTGGCAGTCGCCTCGTCCTCGGACGGGAGGTTCTTGGTAAGTTCTTCGACGGCTGTGTTTAACTCCTGACTCTTCAGTGCGGTCAACCGCTGAGCAATCTCCGGTCGCCGCAGCAGGTGAGCCGAGACGATCCCGCGCCGCACGAAGTCGATGCACAGAGCCGCTCCGTCGGGTTGCTGGCAGAGTTGAGCGGCGAGGGCGGCCTGTCCCGCTTGAGGCACGCCGCGCAGCACGACTTCCAAATCCTCGGCGTAGGTCTTCGCATCACCCGACACGAGCGAGCCAAACAACCGTTCACGCCGCGCGGCGTCCCACAGCCCGCTCGCTGCGGACGAGGCCAGGATCGACACGCGCGGGTCCGACGCCCCGGTGGCCATCGCGACGGCGGCTCGTGTGCGAGTCGAAAGGCTGGCTGCCGGATCGCGGATCACCTCGCGCAGCAGGTCCGTCGCCGTGGTGACGTGATACCGGCGGATGAGTTGGGCAATGGCCGCGAAGGAGTTTTTGTCGCCCCGCGGATTGAGGTCCGCGATCGAGAACCGCCCGACCGCCAGCCACGCAAACGCTCCCCGGTCGTCGCCATCGACAATCTCGATCGTGCCGCGTCGCCCCTTGAGGTCATCGAGTTTCCACTCGACACGTTGAGCCAAGTCATTGCGCGGAGGGAGCGTCTCTCGCAGCATCTCGTTCGTCACGGCATCGCGCAGCCGCACCATATTATTCGGCGGGGCAGGGCGGTCGGGATGGTCGTTGTGGCCGGCGATGAAGAAGCTCAGCGTCTCCGGCAGGTCGAACGCATCGGACTGGAGGACGCCGGTCTTCTGCTCACCGCGAGGCAGGCTGCTGAAGAACACACTCGTCTTGTCGCCGTCCGCCGAGGCTCGCTGCTGCGGCACGAAGACCTCGTCCGTGTCGAGCGTCACCCCTCCCAGCGGTCGACTCAGCCAGCCGAGTGGGTTGCGGGGCAGGGCTGTCAGAGTGGAGATGCAGACCTCGCTGACCCAGTCGCGCATGACGGTCGGCGGTTCGATGCCTCGGGCACGCAAGCCCTCATCGAGGGCGACGAGCTCCGTCAGCGAGTCCATTGGATTCTTCTGCGACCGTTCCCGCACCTGAGTCATCCACGCGGCGAGCTTCGGTTCCGCCAGTCGTTGTGCGATGAACGACGCGACTCGCAAGCGTTCCTTGTCATCACTGATCGTGGTCGTATCGACCCCGATCATCAGCTCCGCCCCCGCATCGCTGCCGGTCGCCATGATGATCGGCAGGAACTCCGCCGGGTGAGCCTGTACCAATGCGGCCACGCTCGGATCGGTGGCGCACTCCTTCAACGCCAGATGATTTCGCAGAGCCATCCGGACTGTATGGACCAGTTGCGTGTCTTGGGCGTCGGCCATCTCCCAGACCTTCCAGAGTGGCTCCACAGACTTCGGGTCGGTGGGATGCCGCCCGAGGGCATCGGCAGCGGCCCGACGCACCATCGCATGTTCATCTGTCAGGAGCTGGAGAGCGGCATCAGCTTCCGAGGTCCGCCACAGGGTGCGTTCCGCGAGCAGCCTCGTCAGATGTGTTCTCACCACCGGCGATGGATCGTGCGTCAGTTGGTCGCACAGCTCATCGTCGAGGCCACCGCTCCGTTCCAAGACCCAAAGTCCACACGCCCGCAGCTCCGGGGACTCCGACTTCTTCATCGCAGCCTGGACCGGCCCGATGACCTCGCTGAACGTCCGGAAGCGGTCGATGATCTCGTTGGTCGCCAAGGTGCGGACGGTGATGTTCGGGCTGGCGAGTGATTCGATGAGTGCGGGTAACGTGGCTGTGCGGAGATTCACCGGAGCGAGCGGTGTCGCTCCATCACCCGTGTAGACCACGCGCCAGATGCGGCCCTTGGTCCGGTCACGGCGGGGATTGTTGAGCGGCACCTCATAATGACCGATGACGGCGTTGTAGAAGTCGGCCACGTACAACGCCCCATCTGGCCCGAGCTTCACATCGACGGGCCGAAACCAGCCGTCGTCGCAGGTGATGAAGTCGGGCTGGGTGTCGACCAGCAGCGTCGAGCCGTGCGCGACGAGCTTGTCGCGGTGGACCTGACCATTGACTGGGTTGCAGAGGTAGATGCACTCCTGGAACTCCTTCGGGAATTGCGGAGCCTGATACCACGCCACGCCGCAGATGCCGGTGGAGCCATGGCTGTGGTTGATCATGTCGGGACCGTAGCCGAGTCCGTCGTGCGGCTTGCCGAAGCTGGAGTAGTACGCCCCGCGCAGTAGCATCGTGAGCGGCATCGAGTGGCAATCGGCATTGTAGGCATTCCCCCAGTGGTCGAAGCACAGGCCGAACGGGTTGACCTGGCCCCAGGTGAACTGCTCGATGGCCGACCCATCGGGCCGAAAGCGGAACGTGTTCCCGGAGTTGAGCGTCAGCGACTGCCCGTCCCGTCCCTTGATGTTCGAGGTATTGCGAAACCCGTGGCAGGCATACACCCAGCCATCGACACAGCGCGTGAACGAACTCGCCATGCCGTGGGTGTCGAGGTTCCCGAACTTCCCGTACAGGACCTCGTTCTCGTCCGCGATGCCATCGCCGTTGCGGTCGTAGTATCGCACGATATTCGGAATGCTGTAGACGATCGCTCCATCCACGAGCGGCAACTGGCCAATCGGGATGTTGAGTCCACCGACGAAGACGCTGACCTTCGAGGGTTTGCCGTCCGGGCCGATCCCCTCGATCACGGTCAGGCGGTCGCGAGCCTGAGGAGAAGACGGCCCGTCGAATCGCTCTTCGCGCGGCTCCACGCCGTCGCCTTGTGCGGGGTAGGGATACTCGACCGAACTCGTCACCCACAGCCGCCCGGCGGCATCGAAGTTCATGTTCATCGGCTGCCCGATTTCGGGATCGGCCACGATGAGTTGAATTTCGAAACCGGGAGGGAGGTGGAACAGCGGCTTCTGTTGTTCAGGGGTGAGGGGGTCGGTCTCGACGACGAGCGGGGTCGCGAAGGCGCTCGCAGCCACGAGACAGAAGCCGAGGGTTACGACCGTCCGGGTCCATGCATGCATCACTGAGTCACTCCGGATCTGCGTCTGGGGGCGGGGTCATTGAGTCGCGTTACGAACACCGAAGAGTAGCAGGCCCCGAGGAGCCGGTCGACTGGGGCCATCCCGGTCTCCGCGTGCAGTGTGTGCGTCCCCATCGTCGGTACTCTGGGTCAGAGCATCCGACCCCTCGGAGTGGAACCACGAAAGTCACGAAACACACGAAAAGGAAGACTGAGGACAGGCATCCGACAGCCTTGCGGAACGGGTGCGAGACCCCACTCCCAGAGACGGTCTCCACCACGCTCCCCTGAGTTTTTCGTGTATTTCGTGCCTTTCGTGGTTGGATTCCTGCGCGTTTGGTGGGCGAAACCGCTACTGACGAACGGGACGCACACACCCGCGTGCCGAGGCTGTGAGCGACTGGGCGGGGCGATTGGGCTGGCGGGGACTCGACAGGCTGACGCCTGCCGCTTTCTGGAGAGCGGATTTCGCGAAGCGGCACCAATTTCACCTATCTTAACAATCTTGACAGATTCGAACTGATTCCCAGATTTGTTGTTGCTTCGGGACATCTTGTGGGTAACATGTCTCCGCTTGGTGGCCTGAAGGCGACTTGTTGGAGACTGTCGCTGGGCTCACTTCGTTCGAAAGTGCTCGACACGATACGGAGAATGTGATGTTGCAGCAATCAGTCGTTTGCGTCCCGGAAGGGTTTGACGCTCAGATGGAACGAGACTACCGCTATTCCACAGCGGCCTATAGTTTGTGCCCGCCCCATCGGATGGAAGCTGAGGTGTCCCGGACCCTCAGCGACACGCCGGGGTTGCATGTGGGATCTCTGTCGGTTCACCGCACCGACGAGGGGATCTGCCTGCATGGGCTGATCGAGATTGACGATACAACGATCGATGTTGAGGACATCATCCGCCGGGCCTTGTCGATCGATCAGGTGATTAACCGCATGGTGGTCAAGTATGGCCCCGCAGCAGTCTGCCCCATCACCGACTCAGATCAGTCGTTCATGTGGGGATAGTGCTCCCGCAAGCGACAGCTGTCGGTCTGCCTGGCGCAGAATCGCCCAGCTGAATTCCGTGCCAGTTACCACTCGTCGGTGTCTGGGTGGGAGTTGTTGTTTTCGTCAAGTGGAATCGGCTCCCGACCGGGGTACATGGCGAAGGTCATGCAGGCCAAGTATGCCAGATAGGCGATGGCGAACCCATAAAATAGGATTACAAGTTTATCTCCACCGCCTTTTGGGGGGTTGCCGGGGAGCAGCATGGAAAGCATGATCAAAAAGCAGTCCATGATGGCGATGACGCACAATCCGAGTACCAGAACGCCCGACTGGAACCGGCGTGTCAAGGCGGAGCAATGATTGTGTTCGATGGCATACTGGCCCATGAAGAAGCGGACCATAAAAGCAGACACTGGAATTCCCGCACTCATGATGAGATACCAATTCCCCTGTCCCAGGCTGAGGCGGCTCAACATGATCGAACTTGTCAACAGCACCACCGGCACCAACCCGTCACAGGTCAGCACGCGGAGCAACCAGCCGGTCCAGTTGAGACGTGTGTTGGCTTTCATGGGACGAGGGTGTCTCCAGGGAGTGTTACTGACTGCGAAGTGTCGTCCGTCGTGACGACCTGATGCGGGTGACTCTTCCGATACCACATGATGAACGGGTAGATCAGCGGCCCGGTGGCCATCATGCACAGCGGAATGCCGAGTACCTTCCAGAACGAACCGGCCGGGTCCGCCAGTTGAAAGTAAAAGTTGGCTCCAATGCACAGCAGCGGCAGGCTCGCCAGCGGGACTGCCACGAACCAGCCGCCCAGAATCTTGAACGGGCGATCGAGATTCGGCTCGCGCCACCGCAGCACCAGAAACGACAGCATCTCCATCGACACCTTGCCGGTGTAGAGCGTCACGTCGGCTTTGGCGACCTCGACGAAATTGTTGAAGGTCATCACCAGGATCGAATAGATCACGCCGCACACCAGCAGTGACACCACCGGGGCTCCGTGAATGTTGAGTCGCCTCATCGACTGGGGCAGGTAGCCATCGCGGGACATCACGAACGGGACGCGGCTGTAGACCAGGACCAAGCCCGAGTACAAGCCGATGCCAGCGGCCATCCCCATCGCACTCACAGCCGATCCCAACGCGATCCCCGACTTCCCCCCGACTAGCTTCTCCCCGACGACACTCCAGGCTCCGGCGGTCCAGTCGACCCCCTGCCCTCCAAAGAACAACAGCCCGATCAACGCCGGGAGACCATACACAGCTGTGATGAGGACGATCGCGGTCAATAATGCTCGCGGGTAATCGTGACGCGGGTTGTTCATCTCGCCCGCACAGGTCGACACCGCGTCCCACCCCTGATAGTTCCACAGGATCGCGGGCAGAGCCAGTGCCATGGCCGAGATCAGCGTCATCTTCGGGTTGAGGAAGGGTTCGATCGCGCTGTGTGGAAATCCACCAGTCAGACCTCGATACAGTCCCCAGCCAATCAGGATCACGAACGGGGCGAGGATCATGATCGTCAATCCCTTGGCGAAGTTCCCCACCGTGCGCGCCCCGCGCAGATTGAGAATCACGAAGGTCCAGATCATGGCCAGCATCACCGCCTTTCGCGCCCAATAATTCCCGGTCTCATGATTAAAGATCGGAAAGAAGAACGACAGGTAATCGCTAAACAGCGCCGGACAAATCCCGACATCGACAAACGTAAACATCCACGCCCACCACCCCTGGCAGTATGCCGGGAACTTTCCCAGCGCCCGCTTCGACCACATGTAATAGCCCCCCTCCTCGGGAATCGCCGTTCCCAACTCGGCTGCGATGAACGCCACCGGGGCGCTGTACAGCAGCGGCGTGATCAGAATCAGCAGCATTGCCAGACCGGGGCCGGCCTGGAGGACATCCTCCAACCCATACGGCCCGCCCGAGACGTTGAAGAAGATGATGCTGACGATGGCCGTGAGAGTCAGGGAGCGTTTCACGAGCGGGGGGTTCCTTCCGGGACGGGCGTACTCACGAGATTCGCACCGGAGCGAGCGACCGGATTTTGCTCACAAACACCGAGGGATGCAACCGGTGCCGAGAAACGCTCCGCTTCGAAGTCTTCGCAATGGAGCGGCGGACTCACTCCACCGGACTCACAAAGTTCCACGTCTGTCGCGGCAAGCGTTCTTTCTCCGGATTCGTTTCAACGTACGGGATCGCTCGCAGAACATCTGCTATGCCGAGATAGACCTTCCATTGTCCACGCGCGAAGCACTTGTGTGGGCGGCCCTGCTTCTCCCGTTGAGTGTGGAACGGATGGTGATCCTCCTCAATCCGTAATTCCGTACTATTCACCCCAGGAATGTTTGCGCCTCGCGCAAATTTCAGGCGGTGAGTTCGGTGAGTGTTTTCAGATCAGTCCCTCGCGCGGCGAGGAGGGCGGTGAGGGGTTCGGGGGCGTGGGGGGTGAGTTGATCGCGGTGGGTTTTCGGGATATTCTGGACCAGGCTGTGGGCTCGGATCAGGCGGATCAGACGGGTGATCCGGATGCGTTTTTAACTGGCGGTGAGGGTCGTCTCGCGAGCCAGCAGGCGTTCGCACAGGTCGCGGTTGCGGAACCCGTGCAGCGCGAACTCACCTCGGCTGATCGTCGCTTGCAGGCGGGCATCGGACTCGGTCAGCGGGTTCGGGGCGCGGGCGGAGCGACCGTGGAACGTGGTCCGCTCGCTGACTGCTGGATTGCAAGTACTGCACCGGTCGGTGGGTCGTGTCTGCGATCTGCTGCGTGGCCTGCTTGATCTGCTCCCTCAACCCCAGCGCATAATTCTTAAAGTCCTTCAGCAACACCTGCTGCTTCCACAACCAGCTCCGCATCCCGCGCTCATTCGCCAGCCACCGCTGCGTCCCCCGAAATCGCACCCGGTCAAATCCACTGAGAACCCCCTGGATGACCGACGCATGACGAGCGAGAAACGTATCCACGGCGTGACCACTGCGTGTGAGAATGGAAGCAGTGCCAACTCCACTCGACCACCAGCCGGTCACGCCGCACCTCTTTCCCCCCTGTGGTTGCGGCTCTGCCGCGCTGGGAGGTTCGTGGTTCAATCTTCTAGTCCTGGGAATGACATCCCGACTTCGCGAAAGGCTGATTTCAATCCATCGGGACACTGTGCTGGCCAGGCGAATTCCGTGGTTTTCGTGCCTCGGAAGCCCTCCTCCTTCGGGGGACATGAGGTCTCCTGGTCATTGACAATTGGCGCAGCGAGTGAGCGAGAATCACAGACGTGATGACTTCAGAGGCCCAAACCGGGGCATGCTCGCCTGTTGCCGCTTTCGCGACCAAGAAGCCCGCTGGATCGCGACCCCGAACCCTCGGCGAACACGCAACTCGTCCCTCCAGTTGGCGTCTTCCCATCAGAACTCTATGATCGATGCTGCACAGTGGACCCCCGTGATGGAGCGGACGGCTCGGGCTGTGGGCGGACGGCCTCAGAAGAGTACACCCCATGAGTTTCCCCAGTGCGAAGATGTGGAGTCGCTGGCTGGTCGCGGTCATTTGCCTGGTCGGGCTGTTCGGTCCGTCACTGGCGATTTCTGAGGACAAAGTGGCCGCAGCCAAGGAGCCGCCCGTGAACGCTGGCGAGAATCCGTTCCCCGGTCGATTCCCCGCTCCCAGCCTGGAAGGCGGCACCGAGTGGCTCAACACCTCGGGCGAGATTTCGCTGAAGGAGCTGCGGGGCAAGGTGGTCGTCCTCGACTTCTGGACCTACTGCTGCATCAACTGTATGCACATCTTGCCGGACCTAAAGTTCCTCGAACACAAGTACCCGAACCAATTGGTCGTGATCGGCGTGCATCACCCGAAGTTCGACAACGAGCAGGACAGCGCCAACATCCGCGAGGCGATCCTCCGCTACGAAATCGAACATCCCGTCGTCAACGACAGCGACGGCGTCATCGGACGCAAGTTCAACTTCAGCAGTTGGCCCACACTGATGATTATCGACCCCGAGGGGAACTTCGTCGGGCAACAGCCGGGCGAGGGAAACCGCGAGCTGTTCGATTCGGTGATCGCCAAGATGATCGCCTACCACCGAGCGAAGGGGACGCTCGATGAGACGCCGGTTTCATTCCACTTGGAGCGCGAGAAGCAGGCACAGACCCCGCTGCGTTACCCCGGCAAGGTTCTCGCCGATGAGGTCGGGAAGCGGCTGTTCATCTCGGACAGCAACCACAACCGGTTGGTGATCTCGTCTCTCGATGGCAAGCTGATCGAGACGATCGGCAATGGGGCCATTGGTCACAAGGACGGCAGCTACACTGCAGCCGAGTTCGACCATCCCCAGGGAATGGCCCTCGTGGGGGAGGTGCTGTATGTGGCCGACACGGAGAATCATCTGCTGCGGGCGGTCGACCTCAAGACCAAGCAGGTCACGACCATCGCGGGGACCGGCGAGCAGTCACACGGTCGGCTGACGGTTGATGATGGGCCGCAACCAGCGTTGACGACGCCGCTCAATAGTCCGTGGGCGCTGCAGTCTCTCAACGGCGTTCTCTATATCTGTATGGCCGGACCGCATCAGTTGTGGTCGCACATACCGGGGACGCAGACGGTGCAGGTCTTCGCAGGGACGGGGCGGGAAGACATTCTCGATGACTCGCTGGCCAACTCCGCTCTCGCGCAGCCATCGGGGATCACGACCGACGGGAAGGTGTTGTACCATGTCGACAGCGAAGGCTCTGCCGTCCGACGCGACACTCCCGGTGCGATGGGCGAGGTCACGACCGTCGTCGGCCCACACGACCTGGCGCGCGGGCGATCGCTGTTTGAGTTCGGCGACATCGATGGCCCTGCCTCGAAAGCGCGGCTGCAACATCCGCTGGATGTCCTGTTTCACAAAGGCCAGTTATTCGTGACCGACACCTATAACCACAAGATTAAGGTGGTCGATCCGAAAACCGGGGCCTGCACCACCTGGCTGGGAACCGGCCAGCGCGGGATCGAAAGCAAGGACGGCGAGGTCCAACTCTCCGAACCCGCCGGGCTGACCGTCATCGGCGAGGAACTGGTGATCGCCGACACCAACAACCACAGGTTGCTGGCCGTGAATCTCACGACGAAGGCGACGCGCGTCCTGGTGATCGCAGGGCTGAGTGCCCCCGCTCCCCGCAAGTCGGCGGTGGAAGACAAAACGCCGATCACCGAGATCGCAGCTCAGACTGTGAAGTCGGGCAAGACGACGAAAGTTCACGTCACGTTCGAACTCCCCGAGGAGTTCAAACTCAACAAACTGGCCCCAGTCACGATCCAGTGGGAAGCCGTCAGCGGGGACGCCGTGATCGAAGCCGGTGTCCTCGCCACTCGCCAGAAACTCAAGTCAGACGGCCTGGAAGCCAGCGGCTTGGCTTCGCTCGCCAATCCCGGTTCCGGCGTGTATCTTCTGACCGTGAACTACTCCTACTGCCGCGACGGCACTGGCGGCGTGTGTCGCTTCGGTAAGGTGAAATACAAGCTGCCGCTCACCGTGGCGGGCGATGGAGCGAGTGAGTCGATCGAGCTGAAGATCAAAGCCGAGTAGGGCGAGCCGAGCGGCGTCATCCCCGTGGTCCCGCCCGTGGGGCACATTTTCAGCGTGCCCATAGAACGGAATAAATTCCGTTCTACGAGCACTGACCACGTCGTACATGGTGAGCCAGCGCTCGAAGCGAGCTTGTCCCACCCTACGTCTACTCGTTTTCAAACGCAGACCACTCGATCCCCAGTTGGCGAACGGGCAGCCCGCAGCGTGCCAAGTTTCAGATCTCGGCCACTCCAATCTGGCACGACTGTTGAGCGGTTCGTCGCCGGATTGTGCCATTTTCAATGCGAGCCTCCGCCCGTGCGTGGCTTCTCCTGACATCCCAAGGCCGTCAGCCTTCGAGCGACCTCGCGGTATGTCATGGGCAACCCACCAACGATTCGGACCAGACGACTTCGGCGAGTGCGGGCAGCGAGATGCTGGCGGGTAGCGGACGCCCCGCCTCGGCATACAGTTTCGCCACGGCTTCAAAGGCGTCATGTACATAAGCGTGCGCTTCCTCCAGAGTGTCCCCCTCAGTCAGCAATTCCGGCAGCACGGGAGAGGTCACGGTGTAGCCACCCTCCGGCTGCGGGGTGAACACCAGGGGAAGACGGTACATCAAGGCGTGGCTCCTTCAACACAAATCACACTTCGCCCCAACGGGACACGGTATCGCATCAGTCCGACTCGGCGATCATCGTACCCGCTGCCCCAACGCCGTTGAAGCCCGTGAGAGTCCAGGCGTTAACCTGTTCCCCACCCCATGTGTCAAAGGTTTCTCGGGCCGGAACAACGGATCAAATCTCCGCAGAATCCCCCTGTGTCTCAGTGTCTGTTACGTAAATAGTGCAGGAGAAATATCGTCCACCATCCGATAAATAGACTGACCGAAAGCGTGATGGTATTGTAGCTGTATTCTGTAGAATTCGCGGTCTTTTTGAATGGAATCAGCAGCAAGATTCCGGGCATTGCCATTATCATCCAGGCGATCACAACGCACTGAGTGAACACACTCTTATTACCCAACACCCCGGATTCATCGTCGTCACATTCCGCGTTATTCTTGCCTGACATCAGGTAGCCTAGTATCACACCAGAAACCCAAACTCCTGATACGATGCCAGATCGACGGGTGGCGTATTCCAGGGCATCCCAGAGCAACCTCTCCGGGTTGACAATTGGGTGTCCGTGAATTGCGTTGATTTGAAGATTGAACAGAAAGCTAGCAGTGGCACCGCCCACGATAGCAAACAACCCAATGACAAGGCACAGTGCCCCGATGAATTGAGCGAGTATCCCAGAATCCCATTGATTCTTTGAGAAAGGAAGCCTCCTTTCTCGGATCCCATTCACTCCCTTGGCTAAGATGTAGACACCAAGCGGGACGGCACCCGCGCTCAGTATCGCGAGTAGCCCATACAGGATTCCATTCGCGTGCGGCAATTCAAACAAGTGATGTCTCCCCTCATTGTTGTTTTCATTCTCAATTAGAGATTGGAAATGAAAAGGACCGGTGTTCGCGATTCTCAAAACCGATTTGCTCACTCAAAATCTCCTCCACCACCCGCCCATGCACATCGGTCAACCGGAAGTTCCTGCCTTGGAATTTGTACGTCAGGCGTTCGTGGTCGATGCCCATTTGGTTCAAAATGGTGGCTTGCAGGTCGTGGACGTGAACGGGGTCTTTGACGGCGTTCATGCCGAATTCGTCGCTCTCGCCGTAGGTGATTCCCGGCTTCACGCCGCCGCCAGCCATCCATGTCGTGAACGCATAGGGGTGGTGGTCCCGACCCCAGCGCGGGCGGTCGGCGATGTTGCCTTGGATGAATGGGGTCCGGCCAAACTCCCCGCCCCAGATCACTAATGTCTCGTCGAGCAGGCCGAGGCGTTTCAGGTCTTTAATTAACGCGGCTGACGGCTGGTCGGTGTCGCGGCACTGATTATATAACTCTGTCGTCAGCGAGTTATGCTGGTCCCACCCGGCGTGCATGACCTGCACGCAGCGGACCCCGCGCTCGATCAGGCGGCGGGCCATCAGGCAGTTGTGGGCGAACGTCCCGCGTTCCTGGACATTCGGACC
Source organism: Planctomycetota bacterium (assembly GCA_043734065.1). Classification (GTDB taxonomy): domain Bacteria; phylum Planctomycetota; class Planctomycetia; order Planctomycetales; family Planctomycetaceae; genus TH-plancto1. The sequence continues at coordinate 15,787 of JAYTFV010000268.1, read as the reverse complement.
GTACATCTCCAGCGTCTCTTTGGTTTCGCCGCTCAGATCGGTCAGTTCCGGCACGCTGGCCTGCATCTTGAAGGCCATCTCGTACTGGGCAATCCGCGTCGCAATCTCCGGGTCGCCGAACTCCTGGAGCTTCATCTCGTTCAGCTTCGCCACATCATCCAGCAGCCCGCGCCGCATCGTCCGCGTGAGTCCCTCGGGATCTTTCAGATACAACACCGGATCGCCGCTGCCCCGGAACTTCACTCCCTGATACATCGATGGCAGGAACCCCGAGCCCCAATAGAAGTCATAGAAGATCTGCCCGCAACTGGTCCCTTTCGAGATCGAAGTCATGACGACAAAGGCGGGCAGTTCTTCGGTCTCACTCCCCAAGCCGTATGTCAGCCAGGCCCCCAGTGACGGTCGCCCCGGCAGTTCGCTGCCGGTCATAATGAACGTAATCCCCGGGGCATGGTTCACCGCCTCGGTATGCATGCCCTTTAAGAAGCACAGATCGTCGACCACGGTCGAGATGTGCGGCAGGAAATTACTGACCCAGGCCCCCGATTCTCCGTGCTGGGCGAACGGCTCGACCGGGGCCAGCACCAGCTTGCCGGTCGGGTCGCCGGTCATCGTGCTGAAGCGTTTCCCCTTGAAGAACTCCTCCGGCATCGGCTGACCGTGCAGCTCTTGGAGCTTGGGCTTATAGTCGTACAGGTCGCAGTGCGTCGGTGCCCCGTTTTGGAACAGGTAGATGACGTGCTTGGCCTTCGCGGCCATGTGTGGCAGGTCCGGCAGCCCGCCGAAACGCTGTGGTGCCGGAGCCGCTGCGAACCCATCCCGCCCCAGCAGTGCGGCGAGTGCCCCCATGCCCAGGCCAGTCGCCGATCGGCCAAACAGCTCCCGCCGGGTGAGTTGCAAGCGATGGGCATCGTGTGGGTTCATGGGTGGCTCCGCTGGATCGTCAGGAGGCGAATCGTCGCGCGGAATTGTAGCACGACGCTCCGCGTCGTGACTCTCGATGCGGAGCGTCGTGCCACATTCAATACCCCGCGGGGGCCGACACCGCCGAGACCTCAATCCCCGACAGACCCAGGTTCTGACGACACTCGTTCAACATCTCCCGTGTCCGGCTCGCCCCGCAGCGGCTGACGCCCAGCGCTCGCACGGCCAGCAGTGACTCCAGATCGCGGACCCCGCCGGCGGCCTTGACCTGCACATGAGGGGCGGCGTGCTGCCGCATCAGCCGCAGGTCGTCGTGCATCGCCCCGCCGGTGCCGTAACCGGTCGAGGTCTTCACCCAGTCGGCATTGAGTTCCGAACAGATCTGACAGAGACGGATCTTGTGTTCGTCTTTGAGGTAGCAGTTCTCGAAGATGACCTTCACCTTCTGGCCCGCCGCGTGGGCGACATCGATCACGGCCTTGATGTCGGCACGGACGTAGTCCCAGTCGCCGCTCAACACCTGACTGATGTTGACCACCATGTCGAGTTCTTGGCAGCCGTCGGCGATCGCTCGCTCGGCTTCGGCCCGCTTGATGGCGGTCGTGTGGCCACCGTGGGGGAAACCGATTGTGGTGCTGGCCTTGACCGTGCTGCCCCGCAACATCTCGGCACACCGCTTCAAGGCATACGGCAGAATGCAGACACTCGCCACATCATAGGCCAGCGCCAGTTGAACCCCCGCGTCGAGGTCCGCTGTGGTCAGCGTCGGGTTGAGCAGCGAGTGATCGATCATCTTGGAGATGTCGGAATAAGTGTAAGACACAGGTTGTCCAATGATGTTCGCCCCAACCGTCGGCCTGCGACATGCTGGCCGCTCTGCGGTGGTCGGAGTAGTCTACAGAACACCCGCGATCAGTACCGCTCCGTGAGCGGCACAGCGCTCGCCGCTGGGATGGTCCGTGGGATGAGTTGGCATCGCTGTGATGTCGAACGGAATGAATTCCAGTCGACATCGGGTATCCTGTTGGAGTCGGGGGACGCAGGAAACGTGCTCCGCGGACGCTCGGGGAGGATCTCTTGATGCAGCACTTCTTCATCGCCTGTCTCGTTTGCGGTCTCTCCCTGGCTCCGTTGCACGCGGCCACGCTCGCGCTGACGGCTCCCACGGAGTACCAGGTCGTACAGCGAGACGCCCTCCAACGGGGAACGCTCACGATCCGTGGCAGCCTCACCGAGAGCGGCACCAAGAACCCCGCCATCGAAGTGAGACTCCTCACCGACGGAAAGGTTGCCGAGTGGCAAACGCTCCCGGCAACCTTCACGAGCGAGCGATTTGAAACCACACTAAAGGCCCCGGCGGGTGGGTGGTATCGCCTTGAAGTGCGGGCCTCGCATGATGGCCGAGTCCTCGCCGAGACTGCCGTCGAGCATGTCGGCGTCGGCGAGGTGTTCGTGGTGGCGGGGCAGTCGAACTCGGCCAATCATGGAGCCGAGAAGCAGGTGACGAAGACCGGGCGGGTCGCCTCCTTCGATGGCACGAAGTGGCAGTTGGCCAACGATCCGCAGCCGGGAGCCAGCGGCGGCGGCGGGAGCTTTCTGCCTCCGCTGGGGGACGCGCTCGCCACTCGGTTTGATGTGCCGGTGGGGTTCGTCGCGTGCGGGATCGGGGCGACCAGCGTGCGCGAGTGGCTGCCGAAGGGGGCGAGGTTTCCGAACCCGCCGACGATCGAGAGCCGCGTGCAGAAACTGGCGAGTGGAGAGTGGGAGAGCCGGGGGGAAGCTTTTGAGATGTTCATCTCGCGTATCAAACCACTCGGACCAAAGGGGTTTCGGGCAGTCCTCTGGCATCAAGGAGAGAGCGACGCCAATCAGCGCGACACGACGCGCACGTTGGCCGGGCCGCTGTACCGGGAGTACCTTACGAAAATCATCCGCGAATCGCGCCGAGAGATCGGCTGGGAGGCTCCGTGGTTCGTGGCCCAGGTGAGCTACCATGTACCGGGCGATGAGGCCTCGCCCGAGATTCGCGAGGCCCAAGTGTCGCTCGCGAAGGACGGCCTCGCCCTCGCTGGCCCCGACTCGGACTCGCTCAAATCGGAGTGGCGCGAGGCCAACGGCCAGGGCGTTCACTTCAGCGGTCCGGGGCTGCGACAGCATGCGGCGCTCTGGGCGGAGAAGGTTGCTCCGTGGTTAGAGGAGCAGCTCGGATCGAAGGTGGATTAAAGTGTCGTCTTTCGCTCCGCGAAAGAACGGCCTTTCGCGGAGCGAAAGGCGACACACCCTCACACCCCGATGATCGGCTCGGCCCCCTGGGCGAAATGCACCGGGCGGTTGGCGCTGGTGTAGAGCGGGGTCGAACGATCGATGCCGAGTTTCTCGTAGACGGTCGAGGCGTAGTTCTCGGGAGTGTACGGAGCGTCGAGGACGTTCCCGCCCTCCTCGTCGGTCTGGCCGATCACCTGTCCGCCGGGAACTCCGGCTCCGGCCAGCACGATCGAGTAGGCGTTCGTCCAGTGGTCGCGCCCCTGGAACTTATTCAGGCGCGGCGTCCGACCGAACTCGGTCACGAAGCAGACCAGCGTATCCGCCAACAGGCCCCGCTGATCGAGATCCTGAATCAACCCGGCGAAGGCATGATCGGTACTTCCCATCATCACCCAGTGGCCGATCCCGTAACGCCCCTCGCCACCAGCCTTGTCCCGCACGGTGCCGCAGGAGGCCGAAGTGTAGATCAAATCGTGGTGGTCCCAGTTCAGGTTCGTCCCGCCCGGCAGATCGTCGGTCAGCGGCCAGCGCGTGTCGACCGTCACGAACCGCACCCCCGCCTCGATCAGCTTCCGCCCAACGAGGTAGCACGCCCCGCGATGGCCTTTCCCGTATAGATCCCGCGTCTCGGGGGTTTCGTTCGCGAGGTTGAACACCTGGTCGACGCGCGAGCTAGTCAGTGTGTCGAATGCCTGCTCGTAGAATCGCTCCATCCCGGCCACTTCGTTCCCGCGCGAGAATCCCGCATCCAGGGCGTGCAGCATCTGCCTCCGCCCCTCGAATCGCGACCCGGTGTTGGCCGACAGCGGCAGCAGATCGGCCACCTTCCACTTCGGGTCGGAGAGATCGTTCCCTCCGGTCTTGAAGACTCGCGACGCAGCGGGCAAGAACCCGGTGCGCGTCGCCCCATTCTGCTCGTCGTTCCCCGGCACCATGACATACGGCGGCAGCTCGCGGCACGCACTGCCGAGGAGCTTCGTCACGATGCACCCCATGTCCGGCATCTCCAACGGGCTGCTCGGATGCGACCCGGACAGCATGTACTGCGTCCCGTCCGGGTGCCCGTTGGCCCCGCCCTTGGAGTGCCACATCGACCGCACCACCGTCAGCTTGTCCGCCACGCGCGAAGTGCGGGTCAACAGATCGGTGAACTGTATCCCCGGCACATTGGTCGCAATCGGGCGATGGGGGCTGCGATGATCGACCGGGGCGTGGGGCTTGGGGTCCCAGGTATCGATGTGCGACAGCCCGCCCTGTTCCAGAATCACGAGAACATTCTTCGCAGCGGCCTGACCCGCCGATGGCAAGCCAGCCACCGCTTCCGCCGCCAGCCACTGCGGCAATGACAACCCCAGCACCCCCGCCGCTCCGATCTGGAGCGCCCGGCGGCGAGAGAGTGGCAGACGGATTGGGGAGACTGGAAACTCAAAACTCATCAATCACCTGGTTCGTCGGGTTGTCAATTTGTGGAGTCAAGCGAGTGAGCAGACTAGGCCAAGATCTGCTCAATCGGCCGGCCGCGACTGATCGCGTACGGGCGGCCCAGGGGGTCGTGGAATTCGGTTTCGGGGGTGAAGCCGAGGCAGTGGAAGATCGTGGCGGTGAGGTCTTCGGGTTTCACGACGCCTTGTTTCGGATAGGCTCCGATCTCGTCGCTGGCCCCGTGGATGATGCCGCCCTTGATCCCGCCTCCGGCCAGGGCGACCGAGAAGACCGGACCCCAGTGGTCACGGCCCGCGCTGCCGTTCATCTTGGGCGAGCGGCCAAACTCGGACATGCAGACAACCAGCGTCTCGTCGAGCATCCCGCGCTCCGACAGGTCGTCCAGCAGCGCCGAGAAAGCGTTGTCGGTTGGAGGCACCAGCACGTTCTTCAGCCGATCCGTCTCGCCGACATGCGAGTCCCAGCACGGGGCGTTCGATGGCTCTTCCGGCCCGCGATACCAGTTCACCTGCACCAGCCGGACATCGGCCTCGATCAGACGCCGCGCGAGCAGACAGCTCTGCCCGAACTGCGTATTCCCGTACCGGGCCCGCGTCTCAGGTGTCTCCAGCGAGAGGTCAAACGCCCCGCGTGAGGCCGACGACGCGAGTAGACCGTACGCCCGCTCCTGCTGCGTCGTGAAGCTGCCGACCTTGGTCTCGGGCCGAGCGGCGGGGAGCGACTGATCGAGCGTGCGCATCAACTCCCGCCGCGAAGCCAGCCGGTCGAGCGACATGTTCTCGGGGAGCTGAAACTCAGTGATCCGATAATTCGGCGAAGCTGGCTGGCAGCGAAAGAGCCACGGGTCGAAACTGCGGCCCAGCAGGCCGCCGTCCTGTCCCGGCCAGGTCGAACCATCGGTGTTAAAGATGTGATTCGGCAGCCGCACCGCCCCCGGCAGATGCCCGCGCGGCTCGGTCAACTTTTGAACGACGGACCCCCAGTTGGGCCAGTCGTTCGGAGCCCCCGGGTTGGCGTTCTCGGCATTCATGGGAGCGTGCGGACGCCCGGTCAGCATGTAATAGCCGCTCGAAGAATGGGCATTGTCGAACGTCGACATCGCCCGCAGCACCGCCAGCTTGTCGGCCCGTTGTGCCAACTTCGGCATCAACGCACCGAACTGCACGCCAGGGACGTTTGTCGCGATTGGGGCGATGTCGCCGCGTACATTATCGGGGGCGTGCGGCTTGGGATCCCACGTCGAGTGCTGCGGCGGTCCCCCCATCAGGAACAGCACGATACACGACTTCGCCCGACCTCCGCTGGCCGTTGAGGTGGCTGCTTGGACCGGCTTTGGAGAGAGCAGCTGCGACAGCGACAGACCACATATCCCCAGCCCACCCGCCCGGAGAACCTCGCGGCGGACGACCTGGTCACAGAGTTTCGCTCCCGTGGCCTGGAGGCTGAACATGGATGGGAATCTCCGTCGGCAGGAGTTGAGAGCCGCTCACGCATCGCTCGTTACTTATATCTTTTCGGTTGACGGGATGCCAGTTCTGATTTCGCTGGAGAGAATTCGGCAGATTTCGGAAGCGGTTGTGAGAGCCGCGAGCGCTCCGCTTCGAAGCCTTCGCGTCGCGGCGAAACGGACGGCTCGGCAAATGGGGGCGATCATGTCACAATTGTGATGCACCAGTCAGTCTTCCGAAAGTTCCCGATGAGCGCCACTTCGTCCAAACCCGTCCGATCCGTGACCGTTCCTGACTTCGTCAAGGCGAAGAGCGAGGGGCGGAAGCTGAGCGTACTGACCGCGTACGATGCCTTGTGGGCCAAGATCTTCGACGAGACGGATGTCGACGCGCTACTCGTTGGCGACTCACTCGGCATGGTCGTTCAGGGGCATCAGACGACGCTCCCGGTCACGCTCGATGAGATGATCTATCATGCCAAGATGGTCACACGGGCGACGCAGCGGGCGTTGGTCATCGTCGATCTGCCGTTCATGAGTTATCAAGTGAGCCCGCGTCAGGCGATCCGCAGCGCGGGGCGGATCCTCAAGGAAACCGGAGCCAGCGCAGTGAAGCTCGAAGGCGGCGAGGCCCAGGCTGAGACGATCGCCGCTCTGCACCGCGTCGAGATTCCCGTCATGGCCCACGTCGGCATGCGCCCCCAATCGATCCGCAAGTTCGGGCGGCACTCCGCGGTGCAGCGCGACGCCGAACAACTCCTCAACGATGCCAAGGCCGCCGAGCAGGCCGGGGCGTTCTCGGTTGTGCTGGAACTGATCCCGCGACAGATTGCCGCTGATATCACTCGCGAACTGTCGATCCCGACCATTGGCATCGGAGCCGGTCCCGACTGCGACGGCCAGGTTCTGGTCAGTCCCGACATGCTGGGCCTGACTGGCTTCCACCCCAAGTTCGTCAAGCAGTACGCCCAACTGCGAGAGACCGTCCAGAACGCCGTCCACGAGTACACCCGCGAGGTCCGCAGCGGAACCTTTCCCGACGATTTGCACAGCCATCACTGAGAGGTCGATGTGCTGAGTCCACTGACAGAGTGACCTCAACGATTGGCCGTCGAGACTCCGGTCCAACCGCCCCATTGAACGCGACCCTGGAGGGGTCACATCCCATAGCCGATGGTTGAGCGTAGCGACACCACCGGTTCACGATCCCTGACGACACCCCATCCCGGAGGGATGGCAGAAGGGTGCCCTGTGTTGCGGTGGTGAGGTCGGGAGGGCGAGGCTCCTGCCGAGCCGCTCATGCCAGCTCGCGCGTCCACTGGCTCGCGGCTCAGCAGGAGCTTCGCCCTCCCGGAGTCGTCTGCCACGTCGCATGGCAAGCGAGTCGAGTTCTCTGGCATCCCTCCGGGATGGGAGTCTACGACCCGTTGATGAATTCCCACTAGGGGCTGACCCCATCCTCTCTTCATCCATGATGCCCCCCTCTCACAGTCCCACGACCATCACCGATTCGCGGGAGCACAGCTCACGGGTCTCACTCACCGCCGCTCTCAAGCTGCATGCCCGTGATATCGGCTTTGAGCTGGTTGGGGTGGCACCCGCTGTACGGGCCGGGACGTGGGAGAAACTCGACGAGTGGTTGGGGCGGGGGTTTGCGGGGGAGATGCAGTACATCGAGCGGCGGCGCGAGGCGTATCGGCATCCGGAGCATGTGCTGCCGCAGGTTCGTAGCGTGGTGATGCTGGGGCTGGTGTATGGGGGTGGGGGGGCGGCGGCTCAGCGCGGGGGGATCGGCAGGGGAGGGAGCGTGTTGGCGGATGCCCACGTTCTGGCGAACGTGGCTACGGGGGACGGGCCACGTATGGCGCGCTATGCGTTGGGGACGCGGGACTATCACGAGGTCATTCGCGAGAAGCTCAGGCAGCTCGCCGATGCTCTGCATGTACTGAATCCCGGCTGTAAGACGCGCGGGGTGGTCGACACCGCTCCGCTGTTGGAGCGGGACTTCGCGCGGCTGGCGGGGCTCGGTTGGTTCGGCAAGAACACGCTTTTAATTAACAAGCGGTTGGGCAGCGATTTATTCCTGGCGGCCTTACTGACCGACTGCGAATTGGAGCCGGATCAACCGCACGAGACGCAGCACTGCGGGACGTGTACGCGGTGTCTGGAGGTCTGTCCGACCGGGGCGTTTCCCGAGCCGTATGTCCTGGATGCGACGAAGTGCATTTCGTATCTGACGATCGAACTGCGGAATGCCCCGATCCCGGAGGAGCTGAGGTCCGGGATGGGCGATTGGCTGTTCGGGTGCGACGAGTGCCAGACGGTCTGCCCGTGGAACCACAAGGCCCCGGCGACTCACGTGCCGGAGTTCCAGCCCGACCCGAGTCTCGCGGGGCGGTCATTGGCCGAGTGGTTGTCGCTGACGCCCGAGCAGTTCGAGCAGCAACTGGGGAACACGCCGTTCTCGCGGCCCGGATGGCAGGGGATCATCCGCAACGCCTGCGTCGTCGCGGGGAACTCGGGCGAGGTGTCGCATCTCCCCGCGCTGCGTGCTTTGGCTCAGCACCCCGACCCGATCGTGAGTGAAGCGGCCCAGTGGGCCATCCAACGGATCGGCAGCGAGCGGCGGACGTAAGTCCGCCGTGCTGATTCGACGCTCGCATTCCTTTCAGACTGTATCGTGCGGTCGCGTCGCACGGGCATGGGGGACTTTATGTCCCCCGCTCGCTAGGGTTCGGCAGGACCATCCCACGTCACTTGGGACCGAGAGAGATTATTTCGGTGGCGCAGGGGCGGGCTGCGGATTCGCTTTCCGCTCCGCCTTGATCTCTGCATTTTTCACGGCTTGCCTGACGAGCCAATTCTCCAAGGGAGACGGTTCCTTGAAGAGTTCTGTGGATCGCTCCGGAGAGAGTGTCACGTCCTGAATCCGTTCGTCTTTCATTTTCTCAAAGAACGCCTGTTGCAGGTCCGCTTGATGAAACTTGATGTCGCCCCGATCGAAGTATTCTTTCAGGACCGCGTTTCGCCCCTCAAACGATTCGAAGGCCCCGAAAGAGCTGATCGCGACCCGTCCGCCGTATTTCTGGTGCAATGCCCGAGCCAGTCTCCAGTCTTTGGTGCTCCCCAACATCCACCAAGCCTCCAGTCCCAGTTTCCGCTTGGCCTCCTCGTCGGTCGTGTCAAAATTTTCGGGGTACTTGCGTTGGGCGTCTTGAATCAGCTTGTTCAACTCTTCGTCGCTGGGGCTGAGCTTTTCTCGAGTCACGTAGTCCTGCATGACCGGCATCTTGATGTGCCAAAACAGCCGTTCCACTTGATGACTCCGCAGCCAGGTATCAAACTTTGCAGCGGGCAGCGTCTGGCGTTTCTCCTCGACCTCAAGGGGATAGACGATCTTGTTCAGATCGATCTCTTTCCCGAGTACCGTGGCCCCGATGAGTGGCGGCTCCACCGCGGCCGGCGGGGTGTCCTCGGCGGGCAACCTCGTCATCAGGGCCAACCCCAGAAGACAAGTCAAGAGGAAGGACTTTCGCAGCGTCATCAGGTGCCTCATACGAAAGAGGATTCAACGAGATATTCCGTTCACTGAACAGTTGCCATCACCAACGGACTTTCTCAGCACAAGATACCTGATGTGTCCCCCAGTCGGTTTCACTCAACAGGGCTGCAATTCGGGTTCTCTCGGTCTCAATCTCCGCTGGGGACTGAGGCCGACTCCGGTTCTCAGGCCCCCAGTTCCCAATCCGGCAGCTTTCTGGCAATCCCCCACTGCATCGCTCCTCCGGCGGCCAGCACGACGAACGCCAGCAAAATCGCCATCAGCGGGTCGGCTCGGTCGCCGAATGTCATGACCGGAGCGCCGACTGTCATTCCAGTGACCACCGCCGACGAAACGATCGCCAGGGTCGCATGCAGCCAGAGCCGTTTGCCAATCACAATCAGCGTAAGCCAGGCATGGTAGAACGCAAAAAATCCCGTGGCAGCCGCCACGGCGATCACCACGGTGAACGGAGAGAGCATCCCTTTGTTCCCTTGGTAGATTGCGAACAATCCCCCGCTCAGCCCAAAGACAATCCCCCACTTCAAGTCGTGGAAGAGCGCCAGGCGAAGGGCATTCCAGAACTTCGGGCGGCTGATCGGACGAAGAAAATCAGATGCAATACTGCTCCGCCGTCCCACCCACAGCATCACATTCAACATGAGGATCATCATCGTGGCCTGCATGGTCCCGATGGAGATCGGCATGCCTTGGGGGGCGTTCTGCTGCCTCATCGCGGGCATCGATCGCATCACAACCATGAAGACCACCATCACCCCAAATCCGATCAACAGACTCGGATTGGACGGCGACGCCTTCCGCAACATATCGACCCAGTTCGTACGATCCATCTTCTCGATTCGCCGGTCGATCGCGTTCTCCATCCGCTTCAACTGCCAATTCGCCATCGACCAGCCGGGAGCGGGCTTGAACGGCTGGTTGTGCAGTTCCTGCAGCCCCAGGTTCAGCCCCGGAATCCCCGGCATCCCGCTCTCTGCCAGAATCCGGTGCAGCCGCTCCGTGCGCACGATCTTCCAAGCCGCCCCCGCCAGGAACCAGACCGACAACAACGAGGCGAGTATCGGATAATCCCCCAGCAGAAACGCATCCATCGTGAGGGGCATGCCCACACCGACTCCCAGCAGCGTGAACAATGAGAGCATGTCCACCGTCGTGACTATCGATGTGATACGTCGCCACTTGGAAGTCAGATCGTACCCCGGCAGAATGCTCGCCACCAACATCGCGGCCCAACACCCGACCGCCAGCGCAACCGGGAAGAAGACCCCCATGTACGTGGCCCCGACCACGAAGGCCGTCAGCGCCCCCAGCGAACCCGCCAATGGCCAGAACAGATGTGGCCGCCGATGCCCCGGCATCACAGCTGCGAGCGGTTGAGCCAGCGTGAGCCCCGACTGAAACCACACCAGGAAGGAGACGAACATCGCCTGTAACATGAGGAATGCACAGCCTCCCAGGCGACCGATGGAGTACGTCCCGCGATGTACGGCGATCCCGGGAAGTTTGGAGCGGAGGAACTCCACCTGTCGACCGGTGTCATCCAGAGTTTTCGCCGACGTCGAACTGGCGAAGTACAACCGCTGCAATCGAGGCATCTGGCGAATCGCCGCCAGCATGCGTTCCGATAAGACCGCATCCTGATATCCGAACAGGGCGATGGTGTGCAGGTTCGGCGAGTGCTCGGCCAGGGTCTCCAGCGTCGACTCCAACTGAAGGTTATATCCCAGGACCACATACTCCAGCTTCGGCAGCGGTGGCAGCTTCCAGTCGAGAGTGCTGGCATTGTTGACGTTGAGCTGTCGCAGGTTCGTCAGCTGGCTGAGAGCGGATTGCACATCGGCCCCTCCGGTCTTGAGGGCATTGCCATCGACAGCACCGATGTTCTCCAGCGTGAGGCTCTCCAAGTTCGTCAACTGGCCGATTCGCCGCCAGCCAGAGGCATTCAGGCCGTTGGGCGGCTGCATCGAGAGTGATTTGAGCTGGGGCACTTGATCGAGTAACGGCCAACCGCCCATTTGGTCGGCTTGTTTCGGTTGCGCCAGCATCTCCGCAGAGGCCCGAGGTTGACCGCTGGGTTCGAAGAGGACCTCACCGTGCAGGTCGTGCGTGTTGAGACCTTGGATGGTCCCCAAACGGTTCTGCTGGGCGAGTTCCTGGAACTCCAGGGTCTGGGAGACGACCACGTTCGGCACATCAAACGCGGGGATCGCCACCTTGGTCTCGCGGAGCTTGTCCTGCCCCCAGAACAGCAACAGTGGGAACACCTGGAACAGACCAAAGAACAGCATCAACCAGACCCACGGACGGGTCAGGGAGACTTTCAGGACGACCCAGTATTTTTGCATGATGAAGGAAGGAGGTTGATGGTTGATGGTTGATGGTTGATCGACAGGAGGGATGCGCCACGTACGACGGACTTCCTAATCCGTCGATCACACGACGGACTAGGAAGTCCGTCGTACGGTCAGTGCCTGCCAGGTTACTTCTCGTGCAGCTCCAGAAATATCTCTTCCAAATTGAGATCCTCAACCGCCACATCGGCGGTCCAGCGCTGCTTGAGTTCGACGATCAGTTCGTCACTGACCATGGGGACGGTGACAATGGCGTTGCGGCCCTCGACTTCGGTGCGCAGTGAACCGCGCACGGCAAACGACGCAGGCAGTTCGGCAGCGGCTTGGAGACGCAGCCGTTTCACCTGGTCCTTGAGCACATCGAGTTCATCGTGGAACACGACCTTGCCGTCCTTCATGAGGGCCACATGCGAGGCGACCCGCTCCAGGTCGGACGTAATGTGCGTTGAGAACAGCACGGTGTGCTGCTCATCCGCTGCCATCTCCAGAATCGATTCGAGGAACCAGCGTCGCGCGACCGGATCGAGGCTGGCGACCGGCTCATCCAAGATCAACAACTCCGGGCGATGCCCCAGGGCCAGTACCAAGGCGAGCTTCTGCTTCTGCCCGACCGACAGCGGCCCGAACCGGTCGTGGAGAGGGAGATCCCAACGCCGCAGCAGTTCATCCGACCACTTCGTATCCCATGTCGAGTAGAACGCCGACACATACTCGACCGTCTGTCGCACGGTCATCCAGGGGTAGAGCGTGATCTCCTGCGGCACGTAGCCGATCTTGATCTTCTGCTGGTCATCAAGGTGCCACGCATCGCGCCCCAGCACCGTCACCGATCCCCTGGTCGGCTTGAGCAGCCCAAGCAGACACTTGATGAGCGTACTCTTCCCCGACCCGTTGAGGCCCAACAGCCCCACGACCCGCCCGCGCGGGATCTGGAGGTCGACGCCGTTCAACACCTGTTTCGGCCCGAACTGCTTGTGCAGATAAGTGACATCGATGTCGAGTTCGTTCATGGTTGGCTTTCTGGAAAGTGAGCGGCACGGCGCTAGCCGCCGGTTCTTCTCACCGTGATTCGTCGGGAAATCACGGAGTCGGGTGGCACATCGGTCAGGGGAACCTGCGGCTAGCGCGGTGCCGCTCACGAATGGGAGACGTCACGGCTGACTCTCTTCCATCGACGATTTGAACACATCCATGATCTGCGGCGGCGTCAGCCCGAGTTGCAATCCGCGAATGACGGCCTGATCGGCGAGGGGCCGCATTTGCTCCTGCCGCTCAGGGACGGAGCCCTCCTGGCGAGGCACGGCAACGACCATCCCTTTGCCACGTGACCGCTCCAGTACGCCGACCGCTTCCAGCTTCGCGTACGCCTTGGAGACAGTCATCATGTTCACACCCAGATCAGCAGCCATCTGCCGCACACTGGGGAGGGTGTCCCCCGCGACGAGCTTGCCGCCCGCGACCAGCGCCTGGACCTGGTCCATGAGCTGGCGGTAGATCGGGACGCCCGAGGAGGGGTGAACAGAGAATGTGAGGGAAGGCTTTTGCATAGCTGTATTACTACTGTAATGCAGTCTGGGGCGAAAGTCAATCCCCCATCGGCACATTCTCGTCCCCCGTTGGAGTTCAGCCTTTAGGCGGCGCTGGACGCACAGCGCAGCCTAAAGGCTGGACTCCAACGGGTGGGCACGCGGCGAAGCGGAGCTTCGGGGAGATGCGGTCCTCAGCGGAGTGGGGGACCGAGGTCTCAAGGGAGGACATGTGCCGTGTAGAGATTCAGCGTTTGATAGCGATCCACGATCTCCCAGGTTGTGAACCGGCCCTGCCAGCCCGGCAGATTGACCAAGCTGCTGTTCAGCACGTCCACCGGAGTTTCGTGATGCCGGGTCATCAGCCAAACATGTTCGCCGGGCTGGGGGATGTCGTTCACGGGGATGCGAAATCCTGCTCGGTCCATGTAGAAGATCGAGGGCAAATCGCAGGGGAGCGGGGCAATCAGACGATGGGGTTCTGTGGGGGCGGAGGCCACCTCGCGATGCAGACGCTGCACGACATCCGGCACCGAGACATAACTCATCCGATTGTCGGAGCGCAGCAGGGCGGGCCAATGGACCGCTCCCTGCCAGACTCCCCGGATCAAGACCATGAGCATCAGGGCGATCAGGCCGCAGTTCTGAATCTTCAACAGCCGCAGCCCGCTCACCACTCCCTGTGCGGCGAGCAAACAGACCCACGGCATCAGCCACAAATAGATGCGCGGCGGCGGGTTCACATGCCGCGCCAGATTCAACGCCAAGACGACCGCAAACGGGGACAGCAGCCGCAACAGAGACCGGCGATCACGCGGCCAGAACCAAGCTCCCAGCAAAACGCCGAAGCCCAAAACCCAGAGCGGAATCGCTCCCTCTCCCCAAAGTTCAGCGGCACCCAACCAGCCGGACGCGGTGTCAACCAGAAACGACCGGGAATCGCTATCGGCCTTCCGCATCACCGGATCATTGAGGAACAGTGTTCCCCGGCAGATGTAACCCGGGATGTACAGCAGACTCGATCCCAGAGCTGTCAGCCACCCGAGGACGGCGACCTGTCCCACCTTGGTCCAGAGCGTCATCACATCCATCTCTCGACCCGATGGTGCGTTGACCTCACCCGCTTCATCTGATCTGGCGGGCGAAACGCCGCTCAACAAAAACCATCCCACCGATGTGACGATCGCATACCCCATGATGATCATCGACCAGACGCCCAGGATGATGGCCATGCCCGCCTGAACCCAGCACTGTTCGGAACGGTCCGTCGTTGTGCCGACCTTCGCCAGGGCGTCATCCAGCAGGACTGCCGTGAGCATGACGTAGGCATAGCCGCGTGCCTCCACGGAATACATGACGACGGGTGACGCCACGGCCAGTAAAGCCGTCGTGAGGAGTGCCACTTCCGTTCCCCGCCAGCGTCTGGCCCAGACGAAGCTCAGGGGCAACATCGCCAGCCCGAAACTCATCACCCCGATCCGCAGTGCCCATTCCTGCGGCCCGAAGAGATGCCCGCTGACGTACATACAGACCGTATTCAGCAGGTGATTGTTCGTCGAATTCAGATCCCCCAGCGCCAGCGGCAGTGAATGACTGGCGAAGTTCACCCAGCTGTAGGAGTCGTCATAGGCCATCGGCGTTCCCAGCAGCGAAAGCCGCAGCGCGGCTCCGAGACAGAGAATCAACGCCAGCCAGCCTTTCCAAGGGGGAACATCCACCAGGCTCGGTGATGTCAGCGGCGGCGGCACACGGGGCCAGATGGCGGCACTCAGAAACTCGGCACAGCGTCGTCGCCGAAGGAGCAGTCCGCCCCCCACACTCGCCAGCCCCACCGCCCAGAACCAGCAGACCTGCTGAAACCGGATGTACCTCTCCTGCGTCACATCCTCGGGCCTTCGGATGAGTCGTCCATATTCCCGCAGACTCTCCAGCGGCACGTTGGCGAGGCCGACTAAGGCCAAGGCCAAAGCACATGCCGCGATACCAACCAGCAGGCAGACGATCATCAGCCAGCGGTTGCGCACTGGATTTCTCACCGAATTGGATTGAGGGGGATTGTCCGCTGTCGAGGTCATGGTGGATTATGATTCCGCTGGGTGCCACTGTCGACAGCGGCCCCACAAATGAATGGGGGGGGGCATTCGCCGAATGGCGGTCCCAATATCAGTAATCCCATACGCATCAAGTTAAGGAATCTGCTCTGGCGTAAAAACGGGAAGTTCCTTCTCCTTCTGGGGTTGTGGCGCAACTCACCGAACTGGAAGAAGGA
>JAYTFV010000267.1:0-3874 GCA_043734065.1 Planctomycetota bacterium | reverse complement strand
CGTGCGGGAGATGTGTCGTCGTCTGATCGGGAAACTCTTCGGCGATAAGGGATATATCTCCCAGACATTAACGTCGGACTTGCTCCAGCAAGGTCTCCGCCCGATGACCGGCCTCCGCAAAAACATGCGAGAAAAGCTGCTGCAACTGTGGGACAAACTCATGCTCCGCAAACGCTCGCTGGATGGATGGCGCGCTCCGCCAACTGGTCTGGGATCGCGCGGGTTCGGGTTGCGAGAATTGCCAACTTCCGCAAACGGCAATCGACCTCACGTTCCATGTGGAACATATCATCGCACGACAACACGGCGGTGATGACTCTTCCCAGAACTTGGCTCTGTCGTGTGACCGATGCAATTTCTTGAAGGGACCGAACCTCAGTTCGATTGACATCCTGACCCGCGAAGTCGTGCCACTGTTTCACCCCAGGCGGCAGCTTTGGAAGGAACACTTTGGGCATCAAGGTGTCGACATTCTCGGAAAAACTCCGACGGGCCGGGCGACAGTCGATCTCCTGAAGATGAATGTGAGCCGCCGTCGAGAGCTGAGGTCTCATCTCATCGCCTCCGGAGAGTTTTCTCCTTAGAGCAGTTTCAGAAATCGTGTTCAGCACAAGAGTCTGGAACACTAATTTCCACTGATCGACACTGATCCAGGTCAGGATGAGCGTCGATCAGTGGAGATTCGTGTTCCAGAATCTTCATTCCATCGGCTTGTTTTGTGAACACCAATTCTGTCATTGCTCTCATCGGATTGTTTTCTGTCCGCTCTCATCGCTCGCCGGGAGCGGATGTGTGGCACGCCCTCAGTCTTCGAAGGGCGTGGGCACGTACCACGCCGCGCCCTTCCGAATGAATGCTGGGCCAGTCAATGCGACGCCCACCCCGGTTCGTCTCGCCCTGACAATCCGCGTGCGATAGACTTCCTGTGGACGGAGTCTGCGACTGATGGAACGGAGCGAACCCACATGACGAAAACCGGAATTCTCTTGCTCTTGGTGGTGGCGATCTGCCTGACGTGCATTGAGACCACCTCGCGCACGGCGGTCGCTGATCCCGTGGCCACCAAGCCCGCGGCTCATAAGCACACGAACCGCCTCTTCAAAGAGAGCAGTCCGTATCTGCTGCTGCATGCTCACAACCCCGTTGACTGGTATCCCTGGGGGCCGGAAGCTCTGGAGCGGGCCAAGGCGGAGAAGAAGCCGATCTTCCTCTCCATCGGGTACACGAGTTGCTACTGGTGCCACGTGATGGAGCGGCAGGTGTTCGAGAACGAGGCGATTGCCGCCTACATGAACGAACACTTCATCAACATCAAGGTCGACCGCGAGGAGCGGCCCGACATCGATGAGCTATACATGCTGGGCTTGCAGGTCTACCTGCAACTGGCCAAGTCGAACCAGGGAGGCGGGTGGCCGCTGTCGATCTTTCTGACCCCAGAGGGGAAGCCAATCGCGGGGGGGACGTACTTCCCTCCGACCGACATGCCGGGCCGACCGGGGTTCATGACGATCCTCAAGAACGTCGAGACCGCCTGGACCGATCGGCAGGCCGATGTGATCGCGACATCGGAACTGATTGCCAAGGAGGTCAAGCGGCTGAGCGTGCCGCAGTTGGCCCTTGAAGCGGTGCCACTCAATGCGGAGTTGGTCGGGAAGTCGGTCGATGCGGTGAGCGGCAGCTTCGACCCGGAGTATGGCGGGTTCGACTTTTCGGCGGACTCCCCCGACTCGCCGAAGTTCCCGATCCCGGCGCGGTTGGAGCTTCTGCAAACGATCGGCCCATTCGCCGTGACGGCTCCGGAACTTATGAAAAAACTCGATTTCACGCTGACCCACATGGAGCAGGGCGGCATCCGCGACCACTTGGGCGGGGGCTTCCATCGTTACAGCACCGACCGCATCTGGCTGGTCCCGCACTTCGAGAAGATGCTCTATGACAACGCTCAACTGGCCAGCGTCTACACCAGGGCCTATGCCCGCACGAGCCTCAAGAGCTATCGGCAGGTGGCCGAAGGGACGCTCGATTTCCTGCTGCGGGACATGCTCGATAAAGACGGCGGCTTCCACTCAGCCCTCGACGCGGAGACGAATGGAGTGGAAGGGCAGCACTATATCTGGTCTTCCCCGGAGATCGAGAAATTACTCACCGCGAAGGAGTTCTCCATCGCCGAGGCAGTCTACGGGCTGAACGAAAAATCGCCGTTCGAGGCCGGGTCGGTGTTGCACCTGCCGAAGTCGATTCCCGATGCGGCCGAGGTTCTGCAGTTGCCAGTGGCGGAACTGGAGACGAGCCTGAGCGCGATCAACACGAAGCTCCTCGCAGCTCGTCAGAAGCGCACGGCGCTGCTGAAGGATGACAAGTTGCTGGTGGGGTGGAACGGCATGGCGATCCAGGCGTTCGCCGAGGCTGGACAGACCTTCCAACGCCCAGCATACACCGCTGCCGCAGTGCGGGCTGCGACATTTCTGCTGGAACGAGTCCGCTCGGACGACGGTCTGCTGCTGCATGTCTACCGGAGCGGGACCGCCAAGGTGCCCGCCTATTTGGAGGACTATGCCGGACTGGTCGCGGGTCTGATGGCACTCCATCACACCACCGAGGACGAGCGGTGGTTGAAGGAGGCCCGCCGACTGACCGATGAGATGCTTGAGCAATGCGGCGATCCGAAGGGCGGGTTCTTCTTGACCTCCAAGCGACATGAGGAACTACTGGCCCGACCCAAGAACTCCTATGACTCGGTGGTGCCGTCGGGCAACAGTCAGGCCGTGCGGAACCTCGTGCGACTGGCCAAGCTGACCGGAGATAAACGCTATCAGGACGCCGCCCGCCAGACACTCGAAGTCTTCGCCGCTCAGATCCAGAACAGCCCGGCAGGACACGCGTATCTGTCAATTGGACTCGCGGAATACCTCACCGCATTCGGCGACGGTGCGGCTGCGGGGCCGGTGGCGAAGGCCCCCACTCCGCCGAAACCAGCCACTCCGCAGCCCGAAACACCTCCCAGTCCGAAACCTCCCACGGCCCCCCAGGTCGGAGAGACCAAGCTGCTGACCTTCGCCCGTCCGACAGCTGAGGAGGCTCAGAAGCACCCGCTCCTTCAAGCGGAAGCCGCGATCGCCGAGGGTGCGTTCAAGCCCGGAGCGAAGTGCCCGGTGGTGGTCACGCTGCGGATCAAGAAAGGCTGGCACATCAACGCCAACCCGGCACGTCCGAAGAACTTCAAGGCCACCGAACTCAAGGCCGAGTTCACCGGCGGGTCGACCCTCGGCACGGTGGAGTACCCGAAGGGTGTCGACTTGGTGTTCGAAGGGATTGAGGAGCCGCTTTCGGTTTATGAAGGCACGATCCAATTGAAGACCACAATCGATGTCCCGGCGAACTTCACCGGGGACGAAACAGTCACGCTGACGATTCGGTATCAAGCGTGTAATGAGAAGGAATGCCAGGCCCCGGCCAAGCTGGTGCTGAAGGGGCAGATTCAGAAGTAATCCGCCTCGCATCGCATCCACCCCCAGATCAGGCGTTCGGCAGCTTGAGTCAGTCTGAGAACTCACGACTCGCCGTCCGGCCCTCTGAGGTCTTCAGAATCGGCACGATCTCGCGCTGTAGTTCATCGCCGGTGGCATGCATTCATGTCAGCCCCTCGGACTTATGTCCCCCGCTCGCTATGGGGGAATCGCTCTCCTACAATGCCCGCTTCCGTGCCGATGGGTCTATCGAGAGGCGTGCATGGCGATCCTGCCAATCGCTGTCTGGGAACGCAGCCCCTACTGGGTTCCGGAGCTTCAGCGACAGTCGGAGCCGCTCGGGGCGCGGGTGATGACCTGCCGGATTGAGGAAGATGTGGCTCGCCGAGTGGCGGAGGGGGCTCGCC
>JAYTFV010000266.1:0-3910 GCA_043734065.1 Planctomycetota bacterium | reverse complement strand
CCCCCACTCCCCCACTCCCCCACTCCCCCACTCCCCTTGCCCGTCTCCCCCACCGAATACCCGTTCGCTTCGCACTGGCTCGACCTGTCCGGCCTGCGGTATCACTACGCCGATGAAGGAGCCGGAAAGCCGGTCCTGTTCGTCCATGGCAACCCCACATGGAGCTTCGCGTGGCGGCGATTCATCCAGGCCCTCTCCCCGGACCACCGCGCGATCGCTGTCGACCACATCGGCTGTGGCTACAGCGACAAGCCGCAGGAGTACGCCTACACGCTCGACACGCATGTGGCGAACCTGTGCCGGTTGATTGAGACACTCGACCTCCGCGACATCACGCTGGTCGGCCACGACTGGGGCGGGTGCATCGGGATGGGGGCCGCGATCGAAATGCCGGAGCGGTTCTCGCGGTTCGTACTCATGAACACAGCCGCGTTTCGGTCCAAGGCGATTCCGCTGCGCATCGCAGTTTGCCGCATCCCCGGCCTGGGCGAGATCGGTGTGCGAGGACTCAATCTCTTCGCCGCGTCAGCACTTTGGATGGCGGTCGAGAAGCCGCTCTCCCCCGAGGTCAAAGCCGGGTTCATCGCCCCGTACAACTCATGGGCCAACCGCATTGCGACGCATCGATTCGTCGTCGACATCCCGCTCGATGCCCATCACCCGAGCTACGATCGCCTGGTGCGGATCGAACAGGGGCTCGCCCAGTTCCAGTCGCACCCGATGAAACTTTTCTGGGGCGAGAAGGACTGGTGCTTCACCACCAAGTTTCTCGACGAGTGGACCCGCCGGTTCCCCAGCGCCGCCGTCACGCGCTACCCCGACGCCGGGCACTATGTCTTCGAGGACGCTTTCGAGCGAATGATCCCCGAGCTGCGGAGTTTTCTTTCGCAACCGAACGGACACTGAGGGCATGTGTTGAAGAGCGTCTCCCCGTCAGACGGTCTTTCCAGGCCGTCTTGCTGTAAGAATCGATCCCGGACGGCCTGGAAAGGCCGTCCTACGGGGTACTTGATTTCCCGCACTTGCCTGATTCCGGCACTAATTCTTGCCGGTCACGCGCTTCAGCCAGCTCATGTTCTTCCCGCCGGTTTCTTCGGGGGGAGCCGCGTCCGGTTTCTTGGCCAGCGGAGCCGCCAGGTGTTTGATGTGCTCTTCGAGTTGGGCCTTCACTTGATCCATGCGGACCCGTTCCCGTCCCATGCGGGCGCGTTCCAGAGCCAGTTCCAGATTCTCCCGTTGAACGCCAGTCTTGAGACGCGTCTCCAGCTCAATCAGGCTGGCCAGCAGCTCGTCCTCGGCCAACCCCGAGTTCAGCAAGTCCTTCGGCAAATCCGGCAACGTGTGGGCCTGGCGCAGCTCCGTAATCAACGTCGAGATGTACGCATCTCGCGTCGCTACCGCCTCGCGCAATTCCTCCAGGCTGGCGGTGTCGACATCAATGACCACCGGCGGTGGGGCGAACTCTTCGATCGCGATCGGTTCCATTGTCAGGGCTGAGGCGGCGTTTCCGCTGGAGGCACTCCCTGGCGCCGCCGAACTTCCCGGATGCGGTGTGGGGAGCGACGGGGGCGTCGCGCCATCGGCCATCGACGCCTTCATCTTCTCCCAGAAACTCCCCTGTCCGGGGCCCGCACTGGCACCAGACGCAGAGGCCGCTGGTGCCGACGACGATGGGGCCTGAAACAATCCGCCCGCGGACTTCGTCCCTGGCTTCGATTCCACCACGGTCGATTGACCCAGGCAGCCCGCGATCTCATCCAGTCGCTGCAAAATCACTTCATAGTGATTGCTGCTCTGGCCCCACGCCTCCAGTGCCTCTTCGACGCGGCTCGTCAGCTGACCGGTCTGCTCCATCAGTTCGCGCGACGAGCCGCCCCCGCCGCCTCCCGCGCCCGCACGGCGATCTGCCCCACTGCGTTGCAACCGGTCCAGTTCCTCGGCAGCGGCTCCCAGACGTTCGGTCAGTTGGAGTACCAGTGCGTCTTTGGTCCGCATCTGGTCCATGAGTACGGCGATCTGCCCGGCACCGGATTGCTCGGCCAGAGAATGCGTGGGAGTGTTGGCAGCCATCTTGCATTGCTTCCGAAAGGGAACGCGCGGGGGTTCGCGAGTGTTCACCTTTGAAGGCTAGTTTCGATTTTGCAACATGCGGCGACTCTTATCCCAAAGTCTGCTCAGCCACCCAACCAGATTCAACGACCTTGCAGGACTTGCGGGTTAATCACATTCTCCGGGACGCGGCCTTGCAGGACATCGACCACCTGCCTCGCCGTTCGCTCGCGCAGGTTGATCAGTGACTCTGCCGAAACAAACGCGATATGCGGCGTGGCGATCACTCGTGCATCCGAGTACAGCGGGTCGGCCAGATTCGGCGGCTCCGGTTCAAACACATCCAGCCCGGCCCCGCCGATCGTGTTGGCCTGCAGGGCTGCCCACAACGCCGCGTGATCGATGAGCGGACCCCGAGACGTGTTGATGATGACCGCGTGCGGCTGCATCGTGGCCAACGAACGAGCGTTGACCACATGCTTCGTCTGCGGAGTGAGCGGGGCATGCAGCGAGAGGAAATCACTCCGCCGGAACAGCTCCGCCTGGCTCACCATCTCGCATCCCGTCCCCCGATCATCTCCCGACGCCGAGTGAGCAATGACCTTCAGGCCCAGTCCCAGTGCCTTCTGCCGCAACAACTGCCCCGTGCGACCGAACCCCAACAGCCCCAGCGTCTGCCCCGAGATGCGGCGCAGCGGTTGCCCCGCGCGCAAGTCGTACACTCCCTGCTTCGTCTGGAGGTAATGAAATGCCACGTTCCGAGCCAGCCCCAGCAGCAGGGCCAGCGCATGGTCGACCACCTCCTCAATGCAGTAATCCGGAATATTCGTCACCAGAATCTTCCGCGAGGTCGCATATGCCACATCGATATTATCCAGCCCGATCCCCAGCCGGGCCACATGCTGGCACCTCATCGAGGCCGCCATCACCGTCTGCGTCACCTTCGCCCAGCAGGTCATGATCGCCTGGCAATCGGCTGCCAGCCGAGACAGCGTCGCCTCGTCCCCCGCCGGAGCCTCGATCAGTTCGAACCCCGCCGCCGCCAGAATGCCGCGCTCCATGGAATCATCCGCCCACGGACGGTCAGTCAACAACACTCGCTGAGTCATGCCTGCTCACTCACACTGTAATCGATCACTTGGCCCAGGAATCCGCCAGCATACTCTGAGCCGAGATGTGCTTCAGAGACGCCTGTGTGATCCCGCCCAGACTGAGATCATCGTATGCGATCTCTTGGAAAAACTCCTTGGTCTCGCTTCTGGAAACTTGACGAGGCCCATCACATTGTCGAGTCCTGCCAGATGTGATGGCCAGGAGTGAGTCCAGCCTGGAGGTCGGTCGGACCAGTCATCCGTGCCGCCCCGACCGCAACATCAGGCCACCCCGTCCGATGTCATCCCCACAAAAACACGCTGGATATGACTCTCCCGGAATGCTATCTTTCACATTGAGAGTCGGTGCCTCCTCGGTGAGGATCGCGTTTCGGGAACCTCGATCAGGTTTTCTTCACGTGTCCCTTCCCGAGAAATCCCGGCCTGAGCCGTAGTGGCGGAATGGCAGACGCGATGGATTCAAAATCCATTGTCCCCAAAGGACGTGTGGGTTCGAGTCCCACCTTCGGCACTGTGAATTTCTGGCAAGACTGTGAATTACTGGCAGTTTGTATGGATATTCCCATCGTTGACGTGACTGACAGAAATCGAAGTCGCGTAGGCTTTAGAGCATTCCACGATTTCTTGTGCGCCAAGACGTAGAACGGACCCCTAGTCCTCCCCTACATAATTGACCTATCACCAATTGCCGGATCATGCTGAAATCCGTTCTTCGAACTCACGGAGGAGAGTGGTATGGCAGGCAGTGC
>JAYTFV010000265.1:0-19087 GCA_043734065.1 Planctomycetota bacterium | reverse complement strand
GCACTGCCTGCCATACCACTCTCCTCCGTGAGTTCGAAGAACGGATTTCAGCATGATCCGGCAATTGGTGATAGGTCAATTATGTAGGGGAGGACTAGTGCTTGTAGATCTTGTGCTGGGGCCGACCGGAGAGGATCTGCTCCTTGCCCCAGTTGGTGACGGCGCGGAAGGCGTCGCTGCGGATGAACTCCTGGAAGGCGGTCTCGTCGTTCCACTCGCTGGTGATCAGGTACGACGCATCGTCGGCGACATCCTTCCACAGCGTCGAGTGCGTGTGCCCCGGTGCCGCCTTGAGGGCGTCGATCACCCCGGCGAACTTGTCTTGAAAGTCCTGCTGCTTGCCCGGAAGGACGTGGTAGTTCATGCCGACTGTGACCATGGGATTGTCCGTTTGTGTGTGGAGGATCGTGGTTGGGAGGTCGATGAGGGGGCAGTGTACCAGACCTCCAGCCCGCATACCCGCCACGCACGACGACCCAAGCTCAGCGACGGCGGCCAGAAACTTTGGAATACGGGAAACTCGCCAACCGTAGAGCATTTTACGGTTGCTTGTGCGCCGAAAAGTAGAACGGACCCCCAGGTCCGTTCCGCCCGGACCTAGGGATCCAGGCTACGAAAGCGCACACCGAACTGTAGAATGCTCTAGCCAAGTTGACCCCTTTGTTCAGCATCTCATTTGGTCTCTTTAGCCCCGATTGGCGGGGCACCAAGTTTCCAAAGCCCCTTCATTCGGGGTTGTGAGTTGTTGGGTATTTCCTCGGCCGCGTCGGTTGGTAGTGAAAACGTAGTCGTTGCCGGAGTGGATAACACAATCATACCTCCAAATACGCCAGCGACGGTAAGAGCGGTACGGAATGAATCGCCAAAGTCTGTGTTTGCACGAAGCAAGAGGCCATCGCGATAACGAAGACGCTGTCTTTTCCCTTGCGGATATTCGACGGACGCCCCGACTTCAAATGACTGCGTCTTCCCTCGAAGCTCACGGGGTAGTGGTATTGGCAATGTGGCCACGCCGAATCCCGCAGCTTCGCAAGGGATTTCGAATGTGATTGTGTCAATCTTCGCGCGAGTACGAAAAAAGCCACGAGCCGGGCGAAGTGCAATTCGACCAACACACGGACGCTCGTACTGGTTCTGGTAGTACGCGTGTAACTGGCATACGCCGTCAATCACTTCCGTAGTGAATGCAAAGCAAAAGCCGTCGCGATTGAAGTACTCGCCTACTGCGTCGTGAAGGTAATCGCCAGCGATGTCACGCCGAAAATGCAATTTCAAAATCGCGGCGAGCCACAAGGCAGCAACCAGTGGCGCGGATACCCGCACAATCCATGTGGTCTGATTCGGTTGATCATCGAACCACACGAACGCCGAAACGATCAAGGCGACGATCATGAAAAGTGAGCAGATCGCTTTGACGGATTCGCCCATGAGTTGCTGTCGGCGGCACAGGTGCCGCCACCTTCGTGTGAGGAAAACGGGAGACAGGATGCCGTGTGTCTGTCGCCGAACATTCTTGTTGAGCAGTGTGCAGCCTGCCACAGGCTGAATCGGAAATCGCTCAAGACGGACTGGAGTGAAGTGTCGCATGATATCGCGGCAAATCAACAGGATTAGTGGTGATTTCCAGAACAGTCAGGAGCGTGTGGGGAGGGCGGGCAGTGTACCAGACGGCTGGCCGGTGTACCCGTCTCGCTCAACGCAGGCCGAGCACGAGGTCGTTCAAGTCTTGGGGAATCACCTCGTGATGCTCCAGGATCGCCCGCTGAGCCCGGTCGAGTGTGGGAGCGATCCCCACATATTGCACGGTCCACGCTTTGTATTTGGGAAGTGCCTTCAGGAAGCGATCCACGTGCCCCTTGAAATTGTTGATGTCAGAGATCAGCCTGGACGGGGAACGCTTGCATGACCCGAAGCGGATGAGATGTTCCTCTTCATTGACGGCGACGAGATCGAGTTCCGTATCCGACTTGTCCCAATACCCCTGAATCCGCTGCGTCAGTGGGAAGTCGCCGAGGCCGAGGCGGCTGCGCTCCTGGTAGAGCTGTCCGGCCAGTTTTTCCAGTGCGAAGCCTTCCACGACTTCCAGTCGCAGATCGGCCTCCAGCACCAGTTGATCGACCGGACGAAAGGCGATGGCCGACACCGGGTTCGCCAGAGCGGCCAGCCAAGATCGCAAGAAGTTGTCGGATATGTAATACCGGCTGCGGCGGGCATCGGGCTTGGCGAAGACGGGCAGCTTCTTCTCAATCAGCTGCAAGCGTTCGATCAGCATTTTCAGGTAGCCCGCAATCTGAACTTCCGGGTCGTCACTGGCGACGCGGATGGCTTGAACGAGATCACCGTGCATCTTTCCGGGATTGCGAGCCACATACTTGAGAACCACATCGTACCGGCCCCGCAATTCATGGAGGAACCAGTTCTCGGCTTCCGTCCGCAGCGGGGAAGAACTCTCGAAGAAGATTCTGCGGAGCAATGTGGGCCGATCGGCTGCCAAGACACCCTGCTCGTAGCAATCGCGGTAGAACTTGGGGACGCCCTCGAAGAGATTCCACAGGAAGAGCAGCCGCTCGGGCGAAGCGTCGGCATGATCCGTCAGCAGTTCACGAATGGAGGCGATCTCCAGATGGGTCAAGTCGATCGTATCGGTCACTCGATTGAACAACGGGGCGGTGCGATCTTCCAGAAGAGCCACCATCTCGGTCTGAATCGACCCCAGCACGATGAGACCTCCGGGAACTTCCGCAGCCTGGGAGGCGAGCCGGTCCACGACTGCTTGCAGAAAGGAACAGAACTCCTCGTAACCCTTGCGGTTGAAATACTGAAATTCGTCGAGCACCAGAATGTACCCCGCACGGGCCAGGGCTTCGATCGACAGTGCGAGTTGAGCGAGATTGTGGGGGCGAGGAAAACGATCGGCTGGCACGTCAAAAGAGTCCATCGCGTCATTCACTGCGGAAACAACTCCCGCGGGCACGGAATCGGGCACTTGCAAGTACAGGACCAACGACCGATTTCCGGCAGCCTCCAGCGCCCTCTGGATGAGCGTGGTCTTGCCAATGCGTCGTCGCCCGGAGACCTTCACGAAGAACCATCTTCGGCGGGCAATGATTTGTTTCAGTGAGTCGAGTTGGTGATTCCGACCGTAAAATCGCCACGGCTTCATCCGGGTTTCTCCGCAAGGTATTTTGGTGACACCTTATCAAGGTGCATGGCTGACACCTTGGTAAGGTTTATCGCTGACACCTTGATAAGGTTATTCGCGAACACCTTGTCAAGGTTCTTTGCTTTTACCTTAGATTGAAATCGGCGTCAATACTCCATGTTGGCGTCGCAACGCATTCCTCTGATAGACCTTGCGACACTGACACGCTGTACCAGGATACTCAAATCCCCAGCTTGACCCGCAATTCCTTCGCTCCGACATGCTCCGGATGGGCCTTCTGGACCGATTCGAGCAGCTCCCGGGCCTTGTCTTTCCGATCCGTGCGACCGAAGCACTCTGCCAGACCGAGTTGGCTGTCGACGCGGCCCGGTTCGAGTTCCAGGGCGGTTGAGAACGCCCGTTCGGCGGCTTTCCAGTCCTCCAACGCCACGCACGACCGCCCCAGCAACTCCTGAGTCTCGACCGAGGTCACGTCGATCAGCAGCGAATCGGCGGCCCACTTCCGCGCGGTCGCGGCATCGCCCTCGGCAAGTTTGATCTTGGCCAGCTTCCGGCGGGCAGCGGGGTCGTCCTGATCCAGGAGCACGATCACCTCCAGTATTTCGGTGAGATCCTTGGTGTCCCCCAGTTCCTCGCACGCTTTCGCAGCTGCGGAGGCAAACAGTGGATCGCGGGGGAACGACTTGCGGCCGAGTAGGGCAGTTTCGAGGACGACCTTCCAGTTCTTCGCTTGAGCGGCCAGCGTGCAGAGGGCGGCCAGAACTTCGCGGTGCGGGTCGCCGACATCGCGAATCATGGTGAGGGTCTTGATTGCTTCGGCGGACTTCCCGGCCTTGGCATTCATGAGCGCCACGATCACATTCGACAGCGGGCGCTCCGGCTCCTTGGCCAAGACCGTATCGGCGATCTTGCGGGCCTGTGGGACGCGGCGGGTTCGCATCAGGGCGAAGGCGTACTCATCCGCGGCCTGCATGTCCTCCATGTTCGCCTTGTACTTGGCCTCGGTCGTCTTCAGATCAGGCAAGGCCGGGGCACGACCGGCTGTGAAGGTCGCCACCCGTTGGGCGAGGAACTCGCGGTACTCGGTTTCGAACTGCGGCTTCTCGATCGAGAAGACTTCTCGCAACGCCTCCTCCGTCGTCTTCCCCTGTCGATACGCGGTCAGTAACTTCGCATTCGAATCGGCCCCATACTTCTGCTCCAGGAACACGGCATACAGCGAGGCTTGGCAATACGCCAGCGTCCAATCGTCCGGGGACTTCGGCTTGCGGAACCCGTCGTTGATCGTGTCGAGATTGAACAGCTCCCCCTTCGGCTGGCGTTCGAGCAGCAACGCCTCCCACGAGGGCGGGAAGGCCGAGCCTTCGATCCGCACCGCCAGGGCTTCGGTGTACCAATGCGGGATATTGAACTGCGTCGCCTGCAACGTCAGTACGTGCGAGAACTCATGCCGCAGCACGCGGCCCCAGTGGTACGGCTTCTGCGTCTGGTTTGGGCTGGCCATCGCGACCATGACTCCGGTCGAGGCCCCGATCGTCTGAATCCACGGCAGCCCGATCATCCGCGAACTGAACCACGCATGGGCCCCCTGCCCCTTGGCGTTGCAATAGATCTCGAACTGCGTCCGCTGCGGCGGCTCGAACCCGAATTTCTGAGTCAGCTCGGGGTAGGCCAGCTCCAGATGATCGGCCATCGCCTGCCCCAGCAACTTCTGATCGTGGTCGATGCGGATCACGAAGTGTTCGGTCGTGATCGTGTCGTAGGTCTTGAGGACGCCGATCACCTTCCGCATGTTGCTCGTGCGGACGTGGAACGGGTCGGCCTCGAACGCTTCGTTGAGGAGTTTCTCGGCTTCGTCGATCTTGCCGGTCCGCATGCAGAGCATCCCCAGTTGGGTGCGCGGGGCGGTCAATTGGGGCATGACCTCGATGGCCTTGCGGTAACAGATTTCGGCCTGATCGAACTTGCGGTGAGACTCCAAGATGTTGCCAATGATCGAGAGCATCTCACCGGGTTTGGGATTGGTCTTGAGGACGGTGGCCAGCGCATCGAGGAACGGCTTCGGCAGCGGTGAATCCTTCGGCATCTGCGGAAGGTCGGTCCACGCTGCGGCGAGTGTCTCCTTCGGCAGCAGTCGTTCCGCGAGGAGGGCGAGGGCCGCCTTGCGCCCGAGGACGCGCTGGTCCGCCGGGTTGATGGCGAGAGCCTTGTCGAGCCATTCCCGGGCGGGTTCGGGAACGTCGGTCAACAGATAGGTATCGGCCATCAGGACCAGAGCCGTCGGCGAACGCGGGTTGCACTTCAGAGCCTCCTCCGCGCGTTCGCGGGCCTTGTCGTGCTTGTAGTCCTGCAAGAACGACAACCCGATGGCGGCATGGATTTCGGCCACATGCGGATTGATCCGCAGGGCATTGTGAAACTCCGGCACCGCCTGGCTCTCGTTGTACTTTTCCAGCAGCAGCGAGCCGGACAATAGCGGAGCCTGCCAGCAGTTCTTGTCGTCCTTAAGGGCATCAGTGCAGACATCGTTCACCACGAACCGGAAGATCGAACTCACCCGGTTCCAGCGGGCATGTTGAGCTGCCCCTTCACCGATCCAGATCAGCGTCTCGGCGTCCTTCGGCTGGGAGCGGTTGTAGTATTGGATGAACCAGCGATACGCCTGCGCAGCCTCATCGAGTTGGCCCAGTTCGGCCAGCGCATTGGCCAGGATCAGCCGCGAGTGGACGTGCTGCGAGTCCTGGTCGACGCCCGCTTGAGCGAGTTCGCGGGCCTGCGCATACCGCCCCCGCAGGAAGCACAACTCCGCCTGTCGGGCGAGCAAAGCGGGCGATTTCGGCTGGACGGTGAGAGCGGCGGTGATTGTCTCTTCGGCGTCTTCCCAGCGACCGGTCTCTTCCTGGACGCGGCTCTGGCCGAGCCAGACGGCGATGCGATCCGCGTCGCTGAGGTCGGGCGTTTTGAGCAACCCCTCGTAGGCTTCAGCCGCCTCTTCATACTGACCTCGAAGACGATGCTCATTCGCCGTGGCCAGGGGACCGAGGGGCTGCTCGGTGGCCGGAACCTCCTCCGCACGCGAGACGCTTCCCGCCCCGAGGAACAGTCCGACCCCGACCACCAAGAACCGCCAACGCTGAAGCATGGGACTGCCTTCGCCAGAGTGTCACTCAATGTGGCACGACGCTCCGCGTCGTGACTCACGACGCGGAGCGTCGTGCTACATTCACGCCATCACGCCGTGAACCACTTCCCCCTCGACATCCGTGAGCCGGTAATCCCGACCACTGTGGCGGTAGGTCAACCGCGTGTGGTCCAGGCCCATCAGGTGCAGGATCGTGGCGTGGAAGTCGTGGACATGCACGCGGTCGACCTCGGCCCGCATGCCGTACTCGTCCGTGGCTCCGAAGGTCGTGCCGCCCTTGCTGCCGCCGCCAGCCAGCCACGAACTGAAGGCCCAGTTGTGATGCTCACGGCCCTTGGCCTCGGCCGAGTTGTTAAACGGCGTGCGACCAAACTCGGTGGTCCACACGACCAGCGTGTCGTCCAGCATCCCGCGCGACTTCAAGTCCTTGAGCAAACCGGCGATCGGCTGGTCGACGTTCTTCGCCAGCCGCTGGTGGTCCATCATATCCCCGTGCGAGTCCCAGTTCCCGGACGACCCGGTGTCGATTAACTCGACGAACCGCACCCCGCGCTCCACCATTCGCCGTGCGATCAAACACTGCCACCCGAACCCATTCGTGTTGCCCCGCTGCAGCCCGTACAACTGGTGCGTCGCATCGGTCTCTTTGGTCAGATCGAACAGGTCCGGCACCGCCATCTGCATTCCGAAAGCAGTCTCAAACGTCCGAATCCGAGCGGCCAGTTGCGGGTCATTGGACCGCGAGGCGAGATGCTGCTGATTGAGTCGCTGCAGCGTCGCCAGTTCCAGCCGCTGCCGCGCGTCCTCAAGGCGCGGCCGCACATTCGCGATCGGCTCCGCCCCCGGCACGACGAGCGTCCCCTGATGCGCCCCTGGCAGAAAGTCGCTGGCGTAGACCTGCGTCCCGGCATACGTCTGAGCGGGGGCGATCGTCACGAACGACGGCAGGTTGCGGTTCTCCGACCCGAGTCCGTAGCTGACCCAAGCTCCGATGCTCGGCCTCGCGAACGCGAATGACCCGGTGTGCATCCCCAGCGTGGCATTGTAGTGGTTCGAGTGACTGGTGTGCATCGACCGGATCAGGGCGATATCATCGGCACATCCGCCGACATGTGGGAACAGGTCGCTGACCTCCATGCCGCACTCACCGTACCTGCGAAACTCCCATTGCGGTCGTTTGAGGAAGATTCGCTCGTATCCCGGTCGGTCCTTGATCTCCGGGTGGTCGAGCTTGACCTCCTTGCCGACATCTTGAGACAGACGCGGCTTGTTATCGAACGTGTCGACATGCGACACCCCGCCGGTCATGAACAGAAAGATGACCTGCTTCGCCCGAGGCAACGCATGCGGCGGGCGAGTGGCCAACGGATCATCGGCAGTGGCCCCGCTGTCCTCCCCGGCCAGAAGCTGCTGCAAAATCCCCGGCATCAGTAACGATCCGGCGACGGCAGAACGGAGGAACTCTCGACGCGGAACAGGGGGCATGTGTGTCTTTCCAGGGGGCTGGCTGCCTACGCTCACTTCTGACGACAATTTCAAATTGACCCATCGTTGGCAATCCTGCGGCTGGGTCAATCCTCTAATGCCAGTGGGCTTGGGTCAACTCCACTCGATGGCCGTCCGGATCGACGACCACCGCTCGACGACCCCACTCCGAGTCTTGAGGAGCCGAGAGCAATTTGACCTCCGGAATGACTGACACACTCGCAATCGCCAGATCAACATCGTCTGAAGAGAATCCGATTCGTGTCGAACTTGTGACTGGCTGAGTGGGGATTGCGAGGTAGAGCTCAAAGACCATGTTGGGCATCTCACATGCCAGGTGAACTGGTCCGGTTCCGTGAGCGTGCTTCTCAAAGATCAAGCCGAGGGCACCATAAAACAACGCTGCACGATCCAGATCAGAGACTCGCAGGACAACGAGATTCAGAACGCTACGCATGCACAACTCCTAGTGCGTCGATTCTCCCTGAACAAGCCCAGAGGTTGCAACCCCTGGGCTTTCGCCGCATGCGAGTCTCTCCTGACTGACCACTGACAACTGACGACTGAAAACTACCGCACCTTCTGCCACAACCCCCGATAAATCGGCAGCCCCAACTGCCGCTTCTTCCGCTCGAAGCTCGTCTGGTAATCCATGTCGTGTTCCGGAATCCGCTCCAGGGGGGCGGGCAGCTTCTGGAATTCGGGGTGGTGATCCATCAGTGACTCAATCACCCCGAAGTATTCCTCGACATCCGTCCAGGAGTGAAGCCACCCGCCCGTCCTGAGGAGCGCAGAACTCTGATTCACAAACAAATCGTTAAACACCCGCCGCCGCCGGTGCCGCGCCTTCCACCACGGGTCGGGGAAGTAGACGTGAACCGCCTCCAGCGAACCGGCTGCGATCAGCTTGCGGTAGGCCAGGTTGACATCGCCGCCCCAGATGCGGGCGTTGGGCGATTCGAGCTTCATCAGCCGACGCCCGGCCCGCCGACCCTCCTTGTAGTCGAGTTCGATCCCGACATAGTTCGTGCCGGGATGGCGGCCACTCGCCGAATGCACGAACAGCCCGCGACCGCAACCGACATCGAGTTCCACCGGGTGCGAGTTCCCGAAGTACCGGCCCCAGTCCAGCCCCTCGGGGTGCGTCTCGACAAGCTCGGTGATCGGCTCGAACCAGGGCCGCAGGTCGTCCCGCAGCTGTTCGGCGGTTTCGGTGCCCTGGTCATCGGGTTTCCCATCAGCGGACATGCGCGTCGTCATCTCGTCGGAGTCGCGTCATCGGTCACTGGCCTTCCCGCAAGGGAGGCCAAACAGACCGGGAGTATAGCGAACCCACGGTTCCAGTAACCCGACGCGTGAGCGAGGGCCGAGCGCAGCGAGGACGCCGACCAAGAAGCGTCCGACTCCGGGTAGGCGGGCGGGCCGGGGTTCCTCATGGGGATCGATCTCTCGGAGAACGATGAGAGACGTGCGCCCTCGCTGACGCATCGGGTTACGGGCACCTTTCGCTCTGCGAAAGGGCGTCCTTTTTCGGAGAAAAAGGCGACAATCACCGCGAATCCGCATCGCGAAACGACACGACCTGCCCGCTGGGCGACTGATACGAGAACGACTGGTCGAGGCTCCCCACCGCCGCACCGACATCGTGCAGTTCGTGGTGAACATTGTTCGCCGCCTCCGCCAGACCGGTCACCATCCCCAGGGTGGCAATCGTGCTGACCAGAGCCAGTTCGGCCGAGACGACAAAACCGGCTTCATCCTGCCACAGCGCACAAGCGATACGTTGCATTTTCGAACCCTCTGTTGCACATCGGAAACATCTGTTCGAACCGGTCTTTCCGGCCCCCAAAGAACCTAGGTCGAGGGGCGTCAGAGGCTCGCTTTGTTTGAAGATGTCGTTGTCAGAAATACAAGCGGTGGTGTAACGCAACGATGATACCGAGGGTAACGCATGTGAGGGTTTTCCGACGTAGCCACGTTCGCCAGAACGTGGGCGAATGGTCTCGGCACTCGTCGGTGCCAACAGACTTCCGAAGTCTTCCGAGACTTCGGAAGTCTGAACTCCAAAGACTTCACGCCCGTTAGGAACTGGCCCGAAACACCATCCCGAAAGTCAGGAAGAGGATTCACCGCAGAGGGCGCGGAGGATCGCCGAGGTCCGGGAGATCTCCGGGAATTCCCCTCTGCGAACCCTCGCGCCCTCTGCGGTGAATTTCGGGAACTTGTTTTGGACCATGTCCTTGGGAGGGCGAAGCTCCTGCTGAGCCGCGAGCCAGGGGACGCGCGAACTGGTGTGAGCGGCTCGGCAGGAGCCTCGCCCTCCCGGCACCGACAACGCCGAGAGCATCCGCCCACGTTCTGGCGAACGTGGCTACGCCTTCAATTCCGCCAGCACCGCTCGCGCTCCCTGACCCAGCATGATCGTATCCACCCCGGCCACCACGAACGTGTACCCTTTGGCCAGATACGGCCTCACCGCTGCGGGTGTGACCCCGAAGATGCCGAGCTGGAGGCCCCGGCGCAGGCAGACCGTCGTCACGCGGTCGATCGCCTCCACGACGCGCGGGTGATCGATCTGCCCCATCAAGCCCATGCTCGCTGAAAGATCGTACGGGCCGATCAAGACTCCGTCGATGCCCGGCACAGCGGCGATCTGTTCGATGCACTCGACAGCCCGGATGTTCTCGGTCTGGACGACGACGACCGAGCGCTGGTTGGCGTCGGCCACGTATGGAGTGAAGTCGAGTCCGTACCCCTGCGCTCGCGAGATGCCCACCCCGCGCGAGCCAGCGGGCGGATAGCGGCTGAAGTCGACCACGCGGGCGGCCTGCTCGGCGGAGTTCACCTGCGGGACAATGATCCCCGCAGCTCCCAGATCGAGAGCTCGCTGAATGGCCACCGAGTCCGTCGTCGGCACCCGGACCAGACACGGCACGCGGCGACCGATCGTTTGCAGAATGAGTTGCAGCTCAGCCCCCTCGATCGGGCCATGTTCCGCGTCGACGAAAATCCAGTCGAAGCCCACATCGCCGAGGATCTCGGCCACCGCACCCGAGGGCAGCGTGAGCATGGTGGCGAACAGTCGTTCGCCGGACAGGAACCGCTCTCGAAAGGCGACGGACATGGGGAGACCTCGGGTGCAGGGGGGGCGAGAGTCGTCTTTCGCTCTGCGAATGAACGTTCTTTCGCGGAGCGAAAGACGTCGATCGAGATCAGTGCGGACGTTGATAACACGGGGCGATTCGCTGTCACGGCTTGCGCAGCGGAGAGGGCCGGGCCACAGGGGCCGGGCCTACTTCACCGGCAGCGGCGCGGCGGGCACAGCCACGCTCAGCGTCCTGATGTACTGCCCGCTGTTCCCATTCCAGAAGTAGACGTTCCCGGCGGCATCGCCGGCGGTCACGATGTTGCTGTCGGGAGTGATCGCCACGCAGTGCGGCCAGGACTTGATCTCGCCGAAGTTCCGGGCCAAGCCGCCGTTCGAGGCGTTGTGCATCCGCACCAGCTTATCGCCGCAACTGGAGATGATGTTGTCAGTCTCGCCGACGTAGCGGATGGCGGTGACGTGACGAGGGAAGCCTTCGATCGTCCGCTGCTGGTCGCCGGTGTCGGACTCCCAGACCTTGACGGTGTTGTCGGCCCCCGCGGTCGCGATGATCTGGCCATCTCCCTTCCAGGCAACACCCAGAACGTAGTTGGTGTGCCCCTCGAACCGGCGGAGTTGCTGGCTGGTGGCGACATCAAACGTGCGGAGGTACTTGTCCGCGCCGCCCGAGGCGATCCGCTTGGCGTCCGGCGAGAACTGGGCCGAGTAGATCACGTCGTTGTGAGCCTGCGGCAGGTACAGCACCCGCGACCCATCGGCGACCTTCACGACTTGCAGCTCCCCACTGCGCGACGGCACTCCCCCGGCGATCAGCAGCAGCGTCGAGTCGCGACTGAAGTCGACCGCCGTCACGCGATGCACGATCACCGTCGGCGTCTCCGCCGAGCCAATCGTCCGCTCCAGCACCCAGCCGGGATTGATCTCCCACACGCGGGCCGACTGGTCGTCACTGGCCGAGACGAGTTGCGTGTCGTTGAGGAACGCCACTGCTTTGAGCGGCCCGGTGTGCCCGGCAAAGGCTCCCATCGCGGCCCCAGTTTGAGCGTCCCAGGTATGGACGTTCGGGCAATCCCCCGCCGTCGCCAGCAGCGTGCCGTCCGGGGAGAAGGCGATCGATCGCAGCGGGAGATCGAACGCAGTGGCCTCGGTGTTGCTGGTCTCGACCAGCTTCGTGGCTTCGGCGACAGCAGCTTCAGCCTTCGTCGCCGTGTCCTTGCGAACCGGGACGAGGTCAGTGGCCACCTTCAATTCGCGGGCGGCAATCACTTGCTGTTGAGACAGGAGGTTCTGATTGGCCTCCGAGGTCTTGAGCGCGGCCAACGCGTCGCTGTACGGCTTCTGAACCTCGTTGACCTTCTGTGCGGCGGTGTTGGCGAGGTTGGCCATCTGCGTCGCAGCCTGCGTCGGTGGGGCGATGGCGGCGGTCAACTGCTGCGAGGCTTGCGTGGCCGCTGTGACGGCCGTCGTGGCCGCGACGACGAGTTGCTTGAGCTTCTCACTGGTCGGGTCAACGCTGGCCGACTGCTGCAACCGGGCCAGCTTGGCCTGGGCGGCAGTGACCATCGCGGTCCCGTCCTGGGCGGCTTTCTCGGCGATCTCCTTGGTGGTCATCGCGACCTTGGCCGTGGCCGAGGCATCGATCGCGGTCTTTTCGGCGGCGATCTTGGCGGCGAGTGTGGTCTCCACGACGGCTTTCTTCGCCGCCACATCGGTGTTGGCGGCGGTCAGCATGTCGGCGAGGGTCTTCTCGGCGGTGGTCTTCGTGGGGACATCCTGTTCGGCCTGAGTCAGGAGTTGCTTCGCCGAGTTGAGCCGGGCATTGGCAGCGGCCAGTTGCTGCGCTGACCGCGTCTGGGCGGTCTTCTTGCGAACATCGCCCCGCATCTCGGCGATCTGTTGCCCGTTGATGTTCCACAGCCGAGCGGTGTGGGTGTTGTCGGTGGCTGAGGCGACACGCTGGCCATCGGGACTGACAGCGATGGCGGTCACTGATCCGCCGTGATTGAACTGCTGCATGTCCGCACCCGTATCGAGATTCCAGCGACGGATTTGCCCGTCCAGGCAGCCCGAGAAGACCTGCCGAGGGTTGCCCGGAATCGCAGCCAGTGAAGTCACCTCGCGCGAGTTCCCGGGGATCTGACGGACAGCAGTGAGGCTCCACGACCAGACGCCGGTCGCCGAGGAGGTGAGCATCGTCGTCACCGGATTGGGCGGCACCGGCGGCGCGTTGGCTGCCGGTGGAACCGGGATCGGCGGCAACACGCGAGCCAGACCCAGTGTCGGCCCGGCCTGTTCGGTGAAGCGCTGCAGCACTGCTCCCGTGGTCACAAAGAACACCATCACAGCAGGCTTCTCGCCCGAGGCTCCGGCCACAAGCTGGGTATCGTCTGCCGCGAACGCCACGCGCGTCACTGGACCGGGGAAGCCTTGCAGCGTCTGCACCCCGAAGGCTCCGCCGTTGGGCTGCCACAGACGGACCTGGGCATTCTCACCCGCCGTCGCGAGGATCTCCTCCTTCGCGGAGATCGCCAGATCATGGATCACCGCCCCGTGGTTGGCGTTGAACGTCGCCTGACCCGTCTGGGTCGTATAGCCCCGGAACGTCCCATCGGCACCGGCGGTGAACAGCGTCTGGCCGTTCGAGTGGAACAGCAGCGCCGTGACCGGCTGGGTGTTCCCTTCGAGATGCCGCAGGAACCGCAGTGGTCGGCGTCCGAGCTTGCCGTCCTTGTGCGTCGTCACTAGCGACAGGGCATCGGCGATGAACATCGCGCTCGTCTGCGTCGGTGCCATGAATGTCTCATGCAGCCGTCCGTTCATGAGGTTCCACACCGTCGTCTCGCCAGCGGCAGTGACGGTCGCGAGTTGCAGATTGTCGGCGGTGAAGCTGAGGGCGGTGACGGGCTGCGTCCCCTTCAAGGTCTGCAACAGCCCGCCATTGTCGGTCTGCATGACGCGCGTTTGCGAGTCGTCCCCGCCGAAGGCCATGCGGGCTCCATCGGTAGAGATCACGAACGAGGTGATCCCGGCTGCGACTGGAAAGGCCCGCGTTTGGGCTCCGTCGGCAGCGTTCCAGAACCGCACGTTGCGGTCGACACACACGGAGTACGGTTGGCCATTCCAATAGCCGCAAGCGAGGACCGCTCCGCCGTGACCCGCGAACTCTTTGACCACCATCCCGTCGACGGGGTTGAACAGCTTGAGCGTGTTGTCGGCCCCGCCCGCGAGAATGACCGTGCCATCGGGATTGGTCCCCACCGAAGTCACCGCCGCCGGGAGGGCTTCGATCTTGGCGAGGTCGGGCTTGGCCGGGTTGCGCAGATCCCAGAGACGCACCGATTTGTCATCCCCGCCCGAGACCAGCTTGTTGCCATCGGTCGAGAACCCTACCGAACGAATGGCGGCTGTGTGCCCGCTGAAGGTGTGCGTGATCTGGCCATTCTCCAGGTTCACGATGCAGACGACATTCTGGCCGCCTTTGACTCCAATCAGGGCCAGTTCCTTGCGCGTCGGGCTGAGGACTGCGCCGGTCAGTGGGGCCTCGCTGACGGCCAGCGGCTCCAGGAACGGAGTGGTCGGAGGGAGCGTGGGCTTGAGGTTCCAGAGCGAGATCAGTCCGTCCTCGGCCCCGGTCGCGGCCTGTGCCCCGTCGGCACTGACGGCCAGCGACCGCAAGCCAACAATTCCGCCCTTCCACTCGGCGAGTAGTTGATGCTCGGGCATGCTCCACTGGCGGATCGAACCATCGGCAGCGGTCGTGAACAGCGAAGTCCCCTTTGCCGGGGCATCGGGTGTCGCCTCGGGCAGATCGGCGAAACGATGAAACGCGAGCTGCGTGACGCCGCGCTCGATGGGCCACGTGGTGACCTCGGCTCCCAACGGTTTGCCCATCGCAGGGGGAGCCAGCGACACGACGCGCACGGCCCCCGCCGTATCGACCATCGCCATCAGCTTCCCATCGCGGCTGGTGACCGATCGCGCCAGATTCGGCAGCGAGGTGGCCAGCTTCTCCGGCACGGCACTCGCCAGATTCCAAACCCGCACCATCGTGTCGAGCCCGCCCGAGACCAGCAGTTGCGGCGGCACCGGGACCAGCTCGGTCGGGGCATCGCGCATCACGACCTCGACGGCAAAGACCGGCGCGGGGGCTTCGAACTTTGCGACCGGTGTGCCGTCGGCGACCTTCCATTGACGGATCGTCTGGTCGAGCGAACCGGAGATGAGCTGGGTGCTGCCGAGCGTGAATCGCAGGGAGGTCACGACGCCGGTGTGGCCGGTCAGCGTCGGGCCGGGCTTCCCGTCGGCGGCGTTCCAGAGGCGGATCGTATTGGTCGCTCCCGTGGTGGCAATCCATTGCCGGTCGGGACTGATTGCGAGCGCTGTGACCGGTCCACCGGCTGCGAGGTTGAACTTCAGCACATCGCGCGGCCGCCGCCAGAGTTTGACCTCGCGGAACGACCCCGAGGCCAGCAAGTCCCCGTCGACGTTGAACGTCAGCGACTGCACGAGATCACGATGCGCGATCGCGTCCTCGGGATTCACAGGCACGCCGGGCTTGGCGGGCGGGGCCAGGGCGGCGTCGCCGAGCGTCGTCACCAGTTGGCCGGTCGGCACGTGGAACAACAGGATGCGGTTCGCGCGGTTGCAGGCGACGTACTGGCCATCGGCTGTGATCGCGATCCCCTGCACCGCTTGAATGCCCTTGGGGATCGCCTGCCACGACTTAGGAGTCAGGGAGTCAATCGCGCCGATCCCCTGGGCACCCTGGTCGATCCACAGCTTCAGCAGACCGAGTTCCTGCGAGGTGAGATCCTTCGCGGCCACATCGTTCTTCTCCGGCGGCATGACGGTCTTGATCTGATGCGAAGCCGCCTGGACGATCAGGCTCTCTGCTCCCTTCCCGGCGATGGCGGCGGGCCCGTTGTCGCCCCCCTTGAGGATCCCCTGCGGCGATTCGAGCACGAGATCCCCCTGCTTCTCACTCGCCGAGTGGCAGGCGAGGCAGCTCCGCTGCAGCATCGGGAAGATCTCCTTTTCAAAGGAGACCGGCTCGGCCCGCTGGAGGGGGGCAATGGGGATCGGGGCAGCACTGACCGTGGAGGCCAATGCCAGCACGCAGCAGGTGATGAGTCGGCAAAAGTGCATCAGAATCTCCATGGGACGGGCACATTTGCCCGTCCGTCCCTCGTCGTCGATTTCTCCGAAATCGATGGTTTGGCGTTCTCATTCAGATACGGTTCGGCGAGGCGGGAATCGCTCCACCGATTTCGGAGAAATCGGCGACTTGCGGCAGTGAGTCCACTCCGTCCCATGTCACCCGCCTTAGCACTTGTGAGTCCATCGGGGACGGGCCAATGGGCCCGTCCTACTTCTCCACCTTGACCTCGACGATGGTAAGCTTCAGGGGACGCTCCATCGTCAGGGCGGCTCCGTTGAAGTTCATGCTCAGTCGCACGCTGCAGGCGTGTTCCCCGACCGTGGCGTTCGCGGCGGCGTCGATCACGAACTTCAAGTCCGTCTGGTTGTCCGGGATATTGATGTTCTGGATGTTGAGTCCGCCCACTCCGCCGGGAGGTTGCGTCTGGACGTTGATCGCCCCAGTGAAGCCGTACTGTCTTGAGACTTTGATCGGGACTTCGAGCTTCTCCCCCTGCTTGACCGAAACCGCATCGGCGAGGGCGTCGACCTTGAACGGGAACTCGACCACCTTGATCGTCAGCGAGTTCGATGGGACGTTGGTGCTGCGCCCCTGCGGGTTGGCTTCGTTCTGCTTCAACTGGGCGTACTGGTCAGCCAGTTGTTTCTCCTGCTGGGCCTTCTGCTGGAACTGCTGGGCCATGACCAGCTCCATGTCGGATTTGACCTTTGCCTCATCCGCCAGGGTCTTCTTCTTGGTCGACTCCTCCATCTTCTTGAGGGCTTCGGCAGCTGCGGTTTGAGCGTCCTTGAGTTTTTTCGTAGCGTCATCAACAGCGGTCTTGGCTTGTGTGACTTGCGTCTTGAGGGCCTCGTCCGTCGGGGCGGCTGCCGATTGGTCCGTCTTCTGCTTGAGGACCACTTCGGCCTGCATGAGAGCCGCATCGGTGGTCGTGACGGCTTGGTCAGTTGTGGTCTTCGCGGTCGTCGACTGGTTCAGTTCATTTGTCGCTGCGGTCAGTTCGGTCTGCTTCGCCTGCACCGTTTGCGTCGCGGTCTGGGTCTTCGCCTGCGACTCGGTCAGGAGCTTGGCGATGCGTTCCTGCCGCAGTTTGGCCTTGGCGGCCTCTTCGGGGTTGCGCTTGTATTGCACTCCCTGGTTGAACCCGGCGAGGTACATCGTGTAGGTGCCGGGCGGGGTGGTGGCCTGGAACTTGACTTCGAATTCCCCCTTGGCATTGCCGCCAATGCCGACCTGTGGAATCTGGGCATTGGGAGGAAAGTCGGTGGGGAAGCCCTGGATGCTGCCGCCCGAGCCATCGGTCTTGCGCAGGGTATACGGCACCTTGATCGAGCCGCCGCGCGAGGTCTCCTTCACCTGCCCATCGCCGATCGTCACCGTCTCGAGCGCGGTCTCCGTGGCCGAGACGCTGACCTGCACGCGGTTCACGAGGCGCGCGGGCACGCTGGCGATCCCCGAGTTCGGCTGGGCAAACTGGTAGGGGACGAGGGCGGTGCCATAGCGGGCCTGCCGAGTCACTTCGGCCCCGTTGATCGTCGACTTGCCGGAGACCTGGAGCGTCCCCACCCCCATAGGCGCTCCATCGGCGGCGCTGAGGATTAGCGTCCCGAGGGTATTCGCCGCACCAATCATGATCGGGTCAGCGGTCACTCCGCCGGGGAGGCCCGCAGCGGTGACGGCGATGTCACCGTTGAACCCATCGCGGCGGAAGGCGATGACGCGGACAGCCTCGCGGCCCCCCTTGCGGAGCATCAATCCGCTGACCGGTTCGGCGGGGACCGCGACCAGTCGGAAGTCCGGGGCGGGTTTGCGAATCGCCAGTCGATACACCAGGCGCGGGTCGCTGCGGACCGCGCTGGCCCCGTCCCGCAGCATGAGGCGGTACACCCCGTCCTCGGGCACGGTGAGCAGCGTCTGCGGGTCGCCGGTGCGTTCATCGAACTCATGCCGACCGATGCGGTTGCCGAAGTTCTGCTCCTGCACATCATCGAGGGTCACGACATCGGTGATGACCGGCTCGCCCTTGTCGTTCACGGAAACTCGCTGCACGACGAGGGCCGGATCGGTCGGCAAACCCAGGCGGTGCGAGGTCACGTCGATGGCCCATACCTCGCCCTTCTTGGCGTCGAACGTGAACCAGTCGACATCCCGCTGCGGGTAGAACTGGCCCATCACCTCGCACGGGAGCGTCAGCTTCTGCGCCGTGGTCGGCTTGTTGTTGTCGCCGGTGTCGAGCACGACCGGAGCTGTGGCCCCGGTCACCATGACGGGGTTCGAGATCATGTTGCCGCTGGTCACGCGGTACTCGATTCCGTCGATGCCGCCCTGTTGTGGGTCGAGGCGGGTCGTGAACTGCAGTTTGTCGGCGATGTCACCGGGGACGGGGATGCGAACCTTGAGCATGTCGAGCGGTCGCCCTTCGAGGGTCAGCCCGCTGGCCTGTCCGCCCGGCAGATTGCGACCGTACACCGTGTACTCCTCATTCGACCCCGGCAGCCCGGCGGGTGGGAACACAAAGTCGAGGTGCGGCAGTGCCCCGATCGAGACACGGTAGTGATACCCCGGCCCTTGCAGGTATTGCGAATCGTGGACCTTGAGGAAGTACAGCCCGTTCCCTGGCAACGTCACATCGAGCAGCGGATCGCCCGCCAGGAACGCCCGGTTCTCGGCCAGGATCGTGCCGTTCTCGTGATACAGAGTCAACACGAGGTCGGCTCGTGAGTCGATCCGCTTGGCGTATCCCTCAGCGAGGATCCGCTGGCCGCCCTGCCCGGTGAACCGATACCAGTCGACATCCGGGCCGTTGGTCAGTTGGCCGTTGACCGTGGCGGGAAGGGCCGGGATCTCGACCGCCGGGTTGACCTTGACCTTCACTTTTGTCTCGGGCTTGGCCGGGTCGGGATGTTCGATCTCGGTCCAGACGGGGAGCAGGTTGCCGCCGTTGGGCTCGGTCTCGATGATTTGGGGGAATGACCCCACGACGAAAGTGCGCGGATTCGACAGGCCGTATTTCCCTTGGCAGCGCACTTCGTA